>JAIWOM010000124.1 GCA_020216895.1 Microcella sp. | reverse complement strand
CCTGCGCGGCGCGGGCGAAGGCCTGCGCCGAGGCGGGCCGTTCTGCGGGCTTCTTCGCGATGGCGGCGAACACCAGGTTGCGGACCGGCTCGGCCACCGTCACCGGGAGCTCGGGCGGCGCCTCGTTGATCTGCGCCATCGCGATCGCGACCTGCGACTCGCCCGTGAACGGTCGGCGCCCGGCGAGCGCCTCGTAGGCGACGATGCCGAGCGAGTAGATGTCGGTCGACGGCGAGGCCGGATGCCCGCTCGCCTGCTCCGGCGAGAGGTACTGCACCGTCCCCATCACCTGGCCGGTCGCGGTCAGGGGCACCTGGTCGGCGATGCGGGCGATGCCGAAGTCGGTGATCTTCACGCGGCGGTCGGGCGTGATCAGCAGGTTGCCGGGCTTGATGTCGCGGTGGACGAGACCTGCCTGGTGGGCCGCGTGCAGCGCCGACGCGGTCTGCGCGACGATGTCGAGCACCTGGTCGGCGGGCAGCACCCGCTCGCGCTCGAGGATCGTCGAGAGCGCCTCGCCGGGGACGAGCTCCATCACGAGGTAGGCGCTGCCCTCCTCCTCGCCGTAGTCGTAGACGTTGGCGATGCCCTCGTGGTTGACGAGAGCGGCGTGGCGGGCCTCGGCGCGGAAGCGCTCGAGGAACCCCGGGTCGCCCATGTACTCGTCCTTGAGGATCTTGATGGCGACGGTGCGGCCGATGACGAGATCGGTCGCCTGCCAGACCTCGCCCATGCCGCCGATGGCGATCCGGGAGAGGAGCTGGTAGCGCCCACCGAAGGTGAGCCCGCTGGTCGGTCTCATCTGCTCAGCACCGCCTCAAGTACTCGCTTGCCGATGGGGGCCGCGATCTGGTTGCTCGACCCGGATTGGCCGAGCCCTCCTCCGTCTTCGATGACCACCGCCACGGCGACCCGCGGGTTGTCGGCCGGAGCGAAACCCGTGAACCACAGCGTGAACGGCGCGTCACCGCCGTTCTCGGCCGTGCCGGTCTTCCCGGCCACGTCGACGCCTTCTATTCTGGCATTCCCCGCGACGCCGTTAGCGACCGCGTCGACCATCAGTCGGGTGACGGTCTCGGCCGTCGTGCGCGATACCGGCTGGCCGACCAGGGTCGGTTCCGGCTGCTGGATGATCGACAGGTCGGGCGCGATGATCCGGTCGAGCAAGGTGGGCTGCATCAGGTTGCCTCCATTGGCGATCGCGGCGTTGACCATGGCCATCTGCAGCGGGGTCACGCGCACGTCGAACTGTCCGAACGACGAGAGCATCAGCTGGGCGTCGTCGAGACCGCGCGGGAACCGCGAGGGCGTCACCGCCATCGGCACCTCCAGCTCGGCACCGAAGCCGAACCGCTCAGCGTAGTCGGCGAGGGTCTCCTCGCCCAGCGCCCGGCCGAGCTCGGCGAACGGGATGTTGCAGCTGAGCCGCAGGGCCGTGGCGATGGTCACGGTGCTGCCCGAGCCACAGGGGCCGAGCGTCGAGTTGCGGACGACCGATTCGCTGAGGGGCAGCTCGAGGGTGGCGGGGTTCGGGAACGTGGACTCGGCGGTGAACCGGCCCGAGTCGATCGCGGCGGCGGCGACGAGCACCTTGAACGTCGAGCCGGGGAAGTACTGGTCACCGCTGATCGTGCGATTGATGAGCGGGTCATCGGGGTCGTTGAGCAGCTGCTCGTAGGCCTCGATGACGCTCGCGGTGTCGTGCGCCGACAGCCGGTTCGGGTCGAACGACGGCGTAGAGACCATCGCCAGGATGCGGCCGGTAGCGGGTTCGATGGCGACGACCGCGCCCTTCAGGTCGCCCATCGCCTCGCGCGCGGCCTGCTGCACGACGGGGTCGATGGTCAGCTCGACGGCGGCGCCGCGCGGGCGCTGGCCGGTGACGAGGGCGCCGAGCTGGTCGAGGAACTGCTCGTTGGCGGTGCCGGTCAGGAAGTCGTTGTAGGCACCCTCGATGCCGGTGTTGCCCTGGTTGAGGGTGAAGTAGCCGGTCACCGGTGCGTAGAGCGCGGGCTCCGAGTACACCCGGAGAAACGCGAAGACCGACTCGGGGGCCTCGACCGATTCGGCGATCGGCCGGCCGTCGACGAGGATCGGCCCGCGCTCGGCGGAGTAGCTCGCGTACAGGGTGCGCACGTTGCGCGGGTCGGCCCGCAGCTCGTCGACGGCGAACACCTGGATCACGCTCGTCGACACGAACAGCGCCAGGAACATGGCGAGGGTGACCACGCTGACGCGCCGCAGCTCCTTGTTCATCAGTCCTCCACCACCAGGTGGGGCTGGTTGCGCACCGTGTCGCTGAGGCGCAGCAGGAGCGCGACGATGATCCAGTTGGCGACGAGCGACGAGCCCCCCGCGGCGAGGAACGGGGTGGTGAGACCGGTGAGCGGGATCACCCGCGTCACCCCGCCGATGACGACGAAGACCTGCAGCGCGACGATGAACGCGAGGCCGACGGCCAGGAGGCGCCCGAAGTCGTCGGTGCCGTTGAACCCGATGCGGAACCCGCGGGCGACCAGCAGCACGTACAGCCCGAGGATGGCGAACAGGCCGACGAGCCCGAGCTCCTCCCCGAGGCTGGCGATGATGAAGTCGCTCTCGGCCAGCGGCACGATGTCGGGGCTGCCCTGCCCGAGCCCGGTGCCGATGAGGCCGCCGTTCGCGAGGCCGAACATCCCCTGCACGAGCTGGAAGCTGCCGCCGATGGCCTCGTAGTTCTCCTGCTCGAAGGCGCCGAGCCAGCCGGCGAAGCGGCCGCCGACGTAGCTGAGGGTCTGGCTGGCGATGAGGGCTCCGCCGACGAACAGCGACAGCCCGAGCACGACCCAGCTGAGACGGGCCGTCGCGACGTAGAGCATGACGAGGAAGAGGCCGAAGTAGAGCAGCGAGGTTCCGAGGTCGCGCTGGAACACCAGCACGGCCATGGCCGCCACCCACACGATGAGGATCGGGCCGAGGTCGCGCCCGCGCGGCAGCCGCATGCCCAGCACGGTGCGGCCGACCATCGACAGCGACTCGCGCGCGGTCACCAGATAGCCGGCGAAGAAGACCGCGAGGGCGATCTTGCCGATCTCGCCCGGCTGGAACGAGAAGATGCCGAGGTCGACCCACAGCCGGGCCCCATTGATCGTCTGCCCGATGCCCGGCAGCATCGGCAGCAGCAGCAGGCCGATGCCGGCGAGCATCGCCAGGTAGCGGTAGCGGGCCAGGATGCGGTGGTTGCGCACGATGAGAAGGGTGGCGATGGCGATGGCCATGGCGATCGCCGTCCACGCCATCTGGCGGATCCCGTAGCTCTCCCACCCGGTCAGACCCTCGGCGATGTCGAGCCGGTAGATCATGGCGACGCCGAGCCCGTTGAGGGTCACGGCGATCGGCAGGATGAACGGGTCGGCGTCGGGGGCGGTGATGCGCAGCACCACATGCATGCCCAGGGCGAGCATCCCGAGACCCGCCCCGTAGCCGATGATCGTGCCGTCCAGCTCGCCGATGGCACCGAGCTGCACGAGCGCGACGGCGGCGCCGGTCACCCCGATCGCGAACAGGAGCAGCAGCAGCTCGAGGTTGCGCAGCTTCGCGGGAGTGCGCAGCCGGATGGTGATCGACTCGGTCATGGTGGCCCGGGGGGCGCCGAGGTCGACGGTCGCGCCCACGCGGGGGTCGGCGGGCCTAGTCGAGCTCATCCTGCAACCGATCGATGATCGAGAGCGCCTCGGGCAGGTCGCGGGCGTTGATGGTCGACTCGACCCGCTCGCGGCTGAACGGCGAGAGGTCGTCGATGTCGATGTCGCTCTCGAAGTACACGCTCGACAGCGAGAAGGGGCCGAAGCCCTGCTGGACGCCCTGGAACACCGCCACCTGGCCGTCGGAGACGCCGACGAAGTAGCGCGACTGGGTCCACTGGTATCCGGCGACCAGAGCACCGACGATGAGGGATGCGATGAGCACGAGCCCGACCGACCAGGTGATGCGCCGCCGCACCTTGCGGCGCTTGTTCTCGGCGAGCAGCTCGGCGAGCAGCTCCTCCGACTCGGGCTCGAAGTACTCGTCCTCCGGATCGGTCACGGGGGTGAGCGGATGCAGCAGCAGGGCGGGAAGGCGCGCCGAGCGGCGCTGGGTGGCCGAGACGTAGCTGAGCGGACGCGACGCCGAGCCGACTGTCTGAGGCAGCCCCGCGCTGCTCGAGGGCGTGTCGTCGACGCCGACGACGATGACCGTCACGTTGTCGGGCGCTCCGTGATCGAGGCTCTCCTCGATGAGTGCCTCGACGGCCGCACCGGCGTCAGGGTTCTCGTCGAGCAGCTCGCCGATGCGGTCCTCCTCCACGAAGCCGCTCAGCCCGTCGGAGCACAGCACCCAGCGGTCGCCGGGTCGGGTCTCGAGCACCTCGACGTCGATCTCCGGCGAGAGCTCGACGTCGCCGAGCACCCGCATGAGCACCGAGCGCCGCGGGTGCACGGCGGCCTCCTCCGCGGTGATGCGGCCGCTGTCGACGAGCCGCTGCACGAAGGTGTGGTCCTTCGTCATCTGCGTGAGCGTGCCGTCGCGCCAGCGGTAGACCCGGCTGTCGCCGATGTGCGCGAGGGCGAGGCGGTCGCCGACGCGCACGAAGCCGCTCACGGTGGTGCCCATCCCGGCGAGCTCCGGATGCTCGAAGACGGTCTCGGCGAGCTCCTGGTTCGCCTCCAGCAGGGCGTCACGCAGGGCCGCGGCAGCGTCGGAGGCGGTGTCGAAGGGCCGGTCGATGTGAGCGATCGACTGGATGGCGAGCGCACTGGCGACATCGCCGCCCGCGTGGCCGCCCATCCCATCGGCGACGACGAACAGATGCTCTCCGGCGTAGCCCGAATCCTGGTTGTTGGCGCGCACCTTGCCGACGTGCGAGGCCGCTGCCGAGAGCGTCGTCATGCGCCTACCGCCGCAGCTCGAACGTCGTCGTACCGATGCTCACCGGGGTGCCGAGCGGAACCGGCGTTGGCTTGGTGATCTTCTTGCCCTTGACGAAGGTGCCGTTCGTCGAGCCGAGGTCGTCGATCGTCCAGACCCCGTCGCGCAGGGTGAGCCGCGCGTGGTTGGTCGAGGTGTAGTCGTCGCGGATGATCAGCCCCGAGTCGGCAGAGCGGCCGATGGTCAACTGGTCTCCGTCGAGAGGCAGCTCGAGCCCCTCCTTCGCGCCGGAGGTGATGACGAGCCTGCGGGCGGGGGCGCTGGGGTCGGGGGCCGCGACCGGGCTGGTCGGCGCGGCGCTCGCCGCGGACGCC
>JAIWOM010000123.1 GCA_020216895.1 Microcella sp. | reverse complement strand
GACGGCGCCATCGATGACGGTGGGCACGCCGCGGAACACGGTGGCAACGACCCGGCCCGGCAGCTCGCGGTCGCGGTACGGCGTGTTGGTGCTGCGGCCGCGCAGGTCGTCGACCGACCAGGTGCGGCGGTGGGCGGGGTCGACGAGCGTCAGGTTCGCGGCGGCGCCGACCGCGAGCGGGTTCCCGTAGCCCTCGAGACGCCCGATCGCGGCGGGCGCGGTCGACAGCACGCGGGCGACATCGGCCCAGCCGAGCAGCCCGGTGTCGACGACGGCCTGCTGCACGACGCTCAGCGCCGACTCGAGGCCGACCATCCCGAACGCCGCCTCGGCCCAGGTGCACTCCTTCGCCTCCGCCGGGTGCGGTGCGTGGTCGGTGGCGACGATGTCGATGGTGCCGTCCGCGAGGGCGGCACGCAGGGCATGGACGTCCTCGTCGCGGCGCAGGGGCGGGTTGACCTTGTACCGCGCGTCGTATCCGCGGGCGAGCTCCTCCGTCAGCAGGAGGTGGTGCGGCGTCACCTCGGCGGTCACGGCGATGCCGCGCGCCTTCGCCCAGCGCACGATGTCGACCGAGCCCGCGGTCGAGAGATGGCAGATGTGCACGCGGGCCCCGACGTGCTCGGCGAGCAGCACATCGCGGGCGATGATCGCCTCCTCGGCCACGGCCGGCCAGCCGGTGAGCCCCAGCTCGCCCGAGAGAGCGCCCTCGTTCATCTGCGCGCCGACCGTCAGCCGCGGCTCCTGCGCGTGCTGGGCGACGACGCCGTCGAAGGTCGCCACGTACTCGAGCGCACGGCGCATCAGCAGCGGGTCGTGCACGCAGTGCCCGTCATCGCTGAACACCCGCACGCGGGCGGCCGAGCGGGCCATCGCCCCGATCTCGGCGAGCTGCTCGCCTGCGAGGCCCACCGTGACGGCCCCGATCGGGCGCACCTCGGCGAAGCCGGCGCGCTCGCCGAGCCGCAGGACCTGCTCGACGACACCAGCCGTGTCCGCCACGGGCGAGGTGTTCGCCATCGCGTGCACCGCGGTGAAGCCTCCGGCCGCGGCGGCGCGGGTGCCGGTGAGCACGGTCTCGCTCGCCTCACCGCCCGGCTCGCGCAGGTGGGTGTGCAGGTCGACGAGGCCCGGCAGGGCGACCAGGCCCGCGGCGTCGATGACCTGCTCTGACGCTTCCACGGTCAGGCTGCCGCGGTCGACGATGACGCCGTCGCGCACACGGAGGTCGGCCGGCTCGGAGCCGAGGAGGGCGGCGCCGCGGATCAGGAGGCCGATCATCCGTTCACCCCCGTGGCGCTCTCGTCAGCACCGGCGACGAGCAGATAGAGCACGGCCATGCGGATGAACACCCCGTTCGTGACTTGAGCGAGCACCGTCGACCCCGAGGAGTCGGCAGCGCTGGACGAGATCTCGAGCCCGCGGTTCATGGGGCCGGGGTGCATGACCATCGTATCGGGGCCGAGCCGGGCGAACCGCTCGGCCGTCAGCCCCCACTCGCGGCCGTACTCGCGCGCGTTCGGGAAGTACGCGTCGCGCATGCGCTCGGTCTGGATGCGCAGCATCATGACGGCGTCGGGCGCGAGGGCGAGGGCCTCGTCGAGGTGCTTGTGCACCGTGACCGGCCAGGTCGCGACGCGGGTCGGCAGCAGCGTGCGCGGCGCGACGAGGTGCACCTCGGCGCCGAGCAGGTGCAGCAGCCACACATTCGAGCGGGCGACGCGCGAGTGCAGGATGTCGCCGACGATGGCGACCCGCAGACCGTCGAGCCCGCGCCCGCGCGTCTCGGTACCGAAACGGCGCTGCCGGATCGTGAAGGCGTCGAGCAGCGCCTGCGTGGGGTGCTCGTGCGTGCCGTCGCCCGCATTGATGATCGCGGCGTCGATCCAGCCGGCGTTCGCGAGCCGATGGGCGGCTCCGGAGTCGTGGTGCCGCACGATGATCGCGTCGGCGCCCATGGCGAGCAGCGTCTGCGCGGTGTCCTTCAGGCTCTCCCCCTTCGACACGCTCGAGCCCTTGGCGCTGAAGGTGATGACGTTCGCGCTGAGCCGCTTGGCCGCCGCCTCGAACGACAGGCGGGTGCGCGTGGAGTCCTCGAAGAACAGGTTGACGACGGTCTTGTCGCGCAGGGCCGGCAGGGTGCGCACCGCGCGGTCGGCGGTCTGCGCCATGTCCTCCGCGACATCGAGAAGACGAATCGCGGATGCCCGATCCAGGTCACGTGTGCTGAGCAGGTGCCTCATGGCTCGATCGTCACCTCCTCGACCCCGTCGACCTCGCTCAGGCGCACGGAGACGCGCTCGCTCGTCGCGGAGGGCAGGTTCTTCCCGACGAAGTCGGCCCGGATCGGCAGCTCGCGATGGCCGCGGTCGACGAGCACCGCGAGGCGCACCGCCCGCGGCCGCCCGTGGGCGACGATCGCGTCGAGCGCGGCGCGGATGGTGCGGCCTGAGTAGAGCACGTCATCGACGAGCACGACGATCGCGCCGTCGATTCCGCCGGCGGGGATGCGGGTGGGCGCGGGGGCGCGGGTGGGCGTCCGCGCGAGATCGTCGCGGTACAGCGTGATGTCGAGTGCCCCGACCTCGGATACGCCCGGCTCGATCTCCTCGATCAGGCGGTGGATGCGCTCGGCGAGCGTCACCCCGCGGGTCGGGATGCCGAGGAGGACGAGACGACCATCGCCCCGCCGGCTTTCGAGGATCTCGTGGCCGATGCGGCGCAGAGCGCGCGCGATGTCAGCGTCGTGCAGCACGGTGCGTGCAGCCATTCCCTGACCTCCTTCCCCGCCTCACAGGACGGTGCTTAAAGGACGTCGTACGCCACAAGTCTAGACCTGGTCAGCCCCATCGCTTGAGCAGGGCGCGCTCGCCGAGGCCGATGAGGGCATCGGTCGTCTTGCCGAGCACGGCGAGCAGGATGATCGCCAGGAAGATCCGGTCCATGCGTCCGTTGTTCTGCGAGTCGATGAGCAGGAACCCGAGCCCCATCGACGAGGCGATCAGCTCGGCCGCGACGAGGAAGAGCCACGACTGCGCCAGGGCGAGCCGCAAGCCCGACACGACCGACGGCACGACGGCCGGCAGCTGGACCGTCGTCAGCAGCCACAGTCGCCCCAGCCCGAACGCGCGTCCGGCCTCGACCAGATGCGGGTCGACATGGCGGAGCGCGCTCGCCACCGTCGTGAAGACCGGGAACGCCGCGCCGATGGCGATCAGGGTGATCTTGGGGGTCTCGTAGATGCCCAGGTAGATCGTCAGGAGGGGCACCCAGGCGAGCGACGGCACGGCGCGGATCGCCCCGAGCGTCGGGCTGAGAAGATTCGATGCGGTGCGCGAGAGCCCGACCAGGGCGCCGAGAGAGAGCCCCACCGCCGCTCCGATGGCGAACCCGAGGAACACTCGCTGGAGCGAGATCGCGATGTAGGTGCCGAGAAGGCCCGACTCCCCCAGCTCGATCCCCGCACCGACGACCTGCGCCAGCGAGGGCAGCAGGTAGTCCGGCGTGTCCGTGAGCTCCGAACCCCACCACCAGACCGCGAGGATCAGCGCCGGGACGATGAACCCGAGAAGGATCGTGCGTCCGCGCCGACCGCCAGCCGGCGCGTCGCTCAGCGCAGTGCCCGCGGCTGAGAAGCCGTAGCTGCTGCCGAACTGGAACAGCGACGCCGCACGGCGCCCCTCCGAGGAGGGGCGCCGGACGGGAGCGCCGCCGCGCTCGTCGAAGCTCATGCTCAGCCGATCGCAGCCGGGTCGGCTGCCGTGGCGAAGGTGTCGTTGAAGAGCGACGCGAGCGCCTCGTCGATGAGCTCCTGGTTCGGTACGTCGCCGCTCTCGACGAAGATCGGGCCGATGATCGCCAGCACGTCGCGCTGGGCGTCGCCCGGCACGTTCGAGATGTCGATCACGGTGCGGGCGATCGTCGCCTCGGCGATGGGCAGCTCGATGCCCGCGACCTCGGCGAGGATCGCCGCGGTCTCCTCCGGGTTCTCCAGCGCCCACTGGCGGGCCCGCTCGTAGGCGTTCACGACCAGCTGGGCAAGGTCGGGGTTGCTCGTGATGAACTCCTCGGTCGCGTTGAGGAACCCGTAGGAGTTGAAGTCGACGTTGTCGTAGATGATCTCTGCGGCGCCGTTGTAGACGGAGGTCGCCAGGAGCGGGTCAAGGCCCGACCAGGCGTCGACCGCTCCGGTCTCGAGCGCGGTCTTGCCATCGGCGTGCTGCAGGTTCTGTAGGCTGATGTCGCTCAACGAGAGCCCCGCCTCCGCCAGCGCCTGGAGGAGGAAGAAGTACGGGTCGGTGCCCTTGGTGGCGGCGACGGTGCGCCCGGCGAGGTCGGCGACCTCGGTGATGTCGCTGCCGGTCGGCACCGCGATCGCCGCCCAGTTCGGCTGGGTGTAGATGGCGATGGTCTGGATCGGGCTGCCGTTCGACCGGGCCAGAAGGGCGGCCGAGCCGGCCGTCGAGCCCACGTCGATGGCGCCGGCGCGCAGCGCCTCGTTGGCCTTGTTCGAGCCGGCGGACTGCACCCACTCGACGGTGACGTCGTCACCGAGCTCGGCCTCGAGCCAGCCCTGGTCCTTGATGATCAGGCTGAGCGGGTTGTAGGTGGCGAAGTCGAGCGTGAGCGTGGTGTCGCTCCACTCCGAGCCCTCGGCCGGGGCCGCGGGAGCGGTACCCTCGCCGGCCACGCAGCCGGTCATGGCCATGGCGGCCACGGCGACGGTCGCGGTCAGCAGGGTCAGACGGGTGCGGGTGCTCATGATGGCCTTTCGGTTGCCGGTCGGTCGACCGGGTCGGGGTGTGGTGGCGGTGCGGGTGGTGCGGTTCGGGGGGCGGCTAGCCGCCATGGTGGCTCGGCACGCCGACGGCGTCGAGCAGCTTCGCCCGGAGGCGGGTGAGGACGACCGAGGCGCGGTCGCGGGGGCGGGCGCCGGGCACGTCGAGGATCATGCTGATCGTCGCGCCGGGGCGGTCGTGGCGGGTGCCGAGCAGCACGATGCGGTCGGCGAGGGCGAGCGCCTCGTCGACGTCGTGCGTGACGAGCACGACAGTGGCGGGGCGAGCGCGGTGGATGTCCACGAGGAGGTCCTGCATGGTCAGCCGGGTCAGGGCATCCAGAGCGCCGAAGGGCTCGTCGAGCAGCAGCACGCCGGGGTCGCGGGCGAGCGCCCGGGCGAGCGAGACGCGCTGCGCCATGCCGCCGGAGATCTCGCGGGGCTTCAGGCCCGCCGCGTGCTCGAGCTGGACGAGCGCGAGGAGCTCGGCAACGCGCTGGCGCCCGGCCTCGCGGTCG
>JAIWOM010000122.1 GCA_020216895.1 Microcella sp. | reverse complement strand
AGGCTCCTCGCAGACTGACGCCGTTGGCGCCGACGTCGGCGACGACGGCGCCGCACGACCCGCGGACCCTGAGGCCCTGCGTTTCCTTCCAGATCTGCGGATGAGAGTGAGCCGGGTTCATCTCCATCCGCAGATCTGGAAGTGATCCGCAACACCCCCGCGCAGCTCCACAACTCAGGAGTCGCACCACCCGGCAGCCGCCCGACACGCCGTGAGAGCGCTCACCGACCGCACCCCACCCCGCCGACTCCTGAATTGTGGAGAAGCGACGGGGCGGGGCGTGGCGACACAGCCGGCGCGGCTAGAGCATCGACTTGGTGTGCCAGACGGTCTTCGTCTCGACGAAGGCGCTGATGCGCTCGAGCGCCGGGCGGGGCACGCCCGCGACGGGCGCCAGCACGCGCTTGAGGGTCTCGGCGGCTGCGAGCTGCAGGTCGACCCAGCTCGCGCCGGACGACCCGTCGAGGCTGCCGGCCCCGGCTAGGTCGAGCGCGTTCACGTCGGCGTGCGCGGCGAGCCACGGCATGATCTCCGCCGGCGAGCCGGTGAGCGTGTTGACCACGCCGCCCGGAACATCCGAGGTGGCGAGCACCTCGGCGAGCGAGATCGCCGAGAGCGGCGCCGTCTCATCGGCGACCACGACGACCGTGTTGCCGGTGAGGATGATCGGAGCGACGACCGACACGATGCCGAGCAGCGAGCCGCCCGTCACACCCTGCGGCGCGACCGCGGCGACGACGCCCGTCGGCTCGGGCACCGAGAGGTTGAAGTACGGGCCCGACACCGGGTTGGCGTTGCCCGCCACCTGGGCGTACTTGTCGGCCCAGCCCGCGTACCAGACCCACACGTCGATCGCGAGATCCACCTGGGCCGAGGCCTCGGCCGCCGAGACGCCCTCGGTGCGGCTGATCTCGTCGATGAACTGGGCGCGACGGCCCTCCAGCAGCTCGGCGATGCGGTAGATCACCTGGCCGCGGTTGTAAGCGGTGGCTCCCGACCACTTGGCGAACGCGCTGCGCGCGGCGACGACCGCGTCGCGGGCGTCCTTGCGCGAGGCCTTCGCGGCGTTGGCGAGGAAGCCGCCGTCGGCGGCGAGAACCTCGTAGGTGCGGCCGCTCTCGCTGCGCGGGAACGCGCCGCCGATCGCGAGCTTGTACGTCTTCGGAACGCTGAGGCGGGTCACTTCGCGGCCCCCTTCCGGGTCGACTTCTTCGCAGGCTTTCCGGCGGCCTTCGCACCGGCAGCGCCGGAGGCACCGGCGGCGGGCGCCGTCACCAGCGCGGCCGGGGCGGATGCGGAGCCGAGCCCGGCCGGAGCATCCCACCCGCTCGCCTCGAGGTAGGCGGCGAGCCCGTGGCGGCCGCCCTCGCGGCCGTAGCCCGACTCCTTGTAGCCGCCGAACGGCGAGCTGGGGTCGAAGCGGTTGAACGTGTTCGCCCAGACCACGCCCGCGCGCAGCTGGTCGACGAGGGCGAGCATGCGGCTGCCTTTCTCCGTCCAGATGCCGGCCGAGAGGCCGTACGGGGTGTTGTTCGCCTTCGCGATCGCCTCGGCCGGCGTGCGGAAGGTCAGCACCGACAGCACCGGGCCGAAGATCTCCTCGCGGGCGATCGAGTGGGCCGCCGACACGCGGGTGAAGATGGTCGGCGCGAACCAGAAGCCCTTCTCGGGAATCCGGCAGTCGGCCGTCCATCGCTCGGCGCCCTCGTTCTCGCCCGTGTCGCTGAGGGTGCGGATGCGCTCCAGCTGGGCGGCAGAGTTGATCGCGCCGATGTCGGTGTTCTTGTCGAGCGGGTCGCCGAGGCGCAGGGTCGACAGGCGCTCCTTGAGACGCTCGACGACCTCGTCGTGCACGGTCTCCTGCACGAGCAGGCGCGAGCCGGCGCAGCACACGTGGCCCTGGTTGAAGAAGATGCCGTTGACGATGCCCTCGATCGCCTGGTCCATGGGGGCGTCGTCGAAGACGATGTTCGCCGCCTTACCCCCGAGCTCGAGGGTGAGCTTCTTCTGGGTTCCCGCGACCTGGCGCGCGATCATCCGCCCGACGTTCGTCGACCCGGTGAAGGCCACCTTGTTCACGTCGTCGTGCGAGACGAGGGCCTGACCGGTTGAGCCCGGGCCGGTGACGATGTTCACGACGCCCGCAGGCAGGTCGGCCTGCTGCAGGATCTCGGCGAACAGCATCGCGGTCAGCGACGTCGTCTCGGCGGGCTTGATGACCACGGTGTTGCCGGCGGCGAGGGCCGGGGCGATCTTCCACGCGAGCATCAGCAGCGGGAAGTTCCACGGAATCACCTGTGCGGCGACGCCGAGCGCGCGCGGGTTCGGGCCGAGCCCGGCGTACTCGAGCTTGTCGGCCCAGCCGGCGTAGTAGAAGAACCACGCGGCGACGAGCGGCACGTCGACGTCGCGGGTCTCGCGGATCGGCTTGCCGTTGTCGAGGCTCTCGGCGACGGCGAGCTCGCGGGCGCGCTCCTGCACGAGGCGGGCGATGCGGAAGAGGTACTTGCCGCGGTCGCTGCCCGACATGCGCGACCAGACGGTCTCGTAGGCGCGACGAGCGGCGGCGACCGCGCGGTCGACGTCGTGGGCGTCGGCCTGCGCGATGCGCGCGATGACCTGCTCGGTGGCCGGCGAGATGGTGTCGAACACCTCTCCGCCGCCGTCGACGAACTCGCCGTCGATGTAGAGCCCGTACTGGGCCTTGAGGTTCAGAATCGACGCCGACTCCGGAGCCGGCGCGTACTCGAGGAAGGCCATGATCTAGTCCACCGTCACGTAGTCGGGGCCACTGTAGTGACCGGTTCGCATCTTCTGCCGCTGCAGCAGCACATCGTTGACGAGGCTCGAGGCCCCGAAGCGCCACAGGTGCGGTGTGAGCCACTCCTCGCCGACGGTCTCGGCGACGGTGACGAGGTAGCGCACGGCATCCTTCGACGCGCGGATGCCGCCCGCGGGCTTCATGCCGACCTTCTCGCCCGTGAGGCGGTGCCAGTCGCGGATCACCTCGAGCATGAGCAGCGTGACCGGCAGGGTGGCCGCGGGGCTCACCTTGCCCGTGGAGGTCTTGATGAAGTCGGCACCGGCGAGAATCGACAGCCAGGATGCGCGCCGCACATTGTCGTAGGTCTGCAGCTCGCCGGTCTCGAGGATGACCTTGAGGTGGGCAGAGCTGCCGTCGGCCCGACGGCAAGCCTCCTTCACGGCGACGATCTGGTCGAAGACGAGACCGTAGTTGCCCGACAGGAAGGCCCCGCGGTCGATCACCATGTCGATCTCGTCGGCGCCCGCCGCGACGGCGTCGCGCGTGTCGGCCAGCTTGACGGCGAGGCTCGCACGGCCGGAGGGGAAAGCGGTGGCGACGGCCGCCACGCTGACGAGCCCCTTCTCGGGGTCGCCGTGGCGGCTGCCGAGCGCCTCGACGGCGTACGGCACCATGTCGCCGTAGACGCAGACGGCGGCGACGCTCGGCGTCGTCGGGTCGCTCGCGTCGGGCGTGACCGCCTTGGCGACGAGCGAGCGCACCTTGCCGGGGGTGTCGGCGCCCTCGAGCGTCGTCAGGTCGCAGGTGCGGATGATCGTGTCGAGGGCCCAGGCCTTCGAGCTGGTCTTGATGGAGCGCGTCGCGAGGCCGGCTGCCCGCTGCTCGAGGCCGACGGCGTCGACACCGCTGAGCCCCTCGAGGTGCCGCCGCAGGGCGGTCTCGGTGAGGTCGGCGCCGAGCAGGCGCACGGCACGCTCCGCCGGCGCGAGGCCGGCGGGCTGGGTGATGGTCATGAGAGGTCCTCTCGGGAAGTGGTGGCGGAGTCGGTCAGGGCGGCGTCAGGCTCGTCGAGCAGGGCGCGGGCGGTGTGCTCGTCGGTGACGAGCACCGAGCAGAGTCCGTGGGTGACGATGGCGCGGGCGACCGGGTGCTTCGCCTCGCCGCCGATCACGAGGATGCTCCACGGTGCGGCGCGGAGCTCCTCGAGGCCGAGGCCGAGGGTGCGGGCATCCAGTTCGGGGTCGGCGATGGTGCCCTCGGCCGTGATGTACCGGCCGATGACGTCCCCGACGGCCCCGCGCTCGACGAGCCGCGTGATGTCGGCGGGGGTCAGGTAGCCGCTGTCGACGTGCACCGAGCTGGTGTCGGCGACCCCGGCGCTGTAGAGGTAGGCGCTGGCGCCGCGGGCCATGCCGAGCACGCCGGCGACGGTGCGGTCGCCTTCGATGGCCTTCTTGGTCTCGAGGCGCTCGAGGATGGCGGGGCTCGGCAGCAGGGTCGCCTGGCCGCCCGCCTTCTGGGCGATCATGACGGCCGTGGCGGCCGCGGTGCCGGGGCGCTTGCTGAGGCTCACGCCGCCGTTGATCTGCACGACATTGACGGCGGTCGACCAGCCGCTGGGGAGCGCATCCGCGACCTGGTGCAGGGTGCGGCCCCAGCTCACGCCGAGCAGGCGCGGCACCGGCCGGTGGCTGACGAGCCAGTCGGCGGCGGCCTCGCTCACGCGCGCCTGCAGCTCGGTGTCGTCACCGGGCGCGGGCACGACCACCGCATCCTTGAGGCCGAAGCGGGCCGCGAGGTCGCGCTCGAGGGCGAGGCGACGGGCGCGCGGGTGCACGATCTCGATGCGGATGATGCCGCGCTCGCGCGCCTGGGCGAGCAGACGCCCCACCTTCCAGCGGGTGACCCGCAGGATGGCGCCGATCTCGTCCTGGGTCTTGTTCTCCTCGTAGTACAGCTCGGCGGCGCGCACGGCGAGCAGCTCGTTCGCGGCGGTGCTGTCGGCGGGAGCCATGCGCGATCTCACTCTCTGCGGTCGGCGACGGAGGACGACGAGGGGCGCCGAGGGCGGCCCGACCTCCAGGCTAGGCCTGCGCGGGGGGCTCAACAACATTTGTTGCACGACCTGCTCAGATGAGCAGAACGGGTGCTGAGGGGGCGCATTCGCGTGGGTACGCTGGGCATGGCCACGTCGCGCCGTCGCGCGGACCCGGCCCGCCACCACCCCGCGGAAGGACTCCCGTGACCGACTATGCCCTCGCTGTCGACCTCGGCGGCACCAAGGTCGAGGCCGCCCTCGTCGATGCCGCCGGCACCGTGCTCGTCGGCTCGCGCCACCGCCGGCCCACCGGCTCGACCTCGACGAGCGAGCAGCTCGCGGCCGCGGTGACCGACGCGGTGCGGGATGCCCTCGCGACCCTCCCCGCCGACGCGACCCTGCTCGGCGCCGGCATCGGCAGCGCAGGCCCCATCGCCGGCACGACGGGCGACGTGTCGCCGCTCAACCTGCCGGCATGGCGCGGCTACCCGCTCGGCGGGCTCGTCGCCG
>JAIWOM010000121.1 GCA_020216895.1 Microcella sp. | reverse complement strand
TCGACCAGTAGCCGCGCATCCCGTCGCCGGCGACCCGCTACCCGTCGCTCGCCCAACACCCGCCGTCGCCGCCCGCCCGCGTGGCGCCGCGCACAACGACGTCGCCCCCGCCGGCGGACCGGCGGGGGCGACGTGACGTGCGGGGTGCGGGTTAGAGCGCCGCGACCTTCTTGGCGATGGCCGACTTGCGGTTCGCCGCCTGGTTCTCGTGGATGACGCCCTTGCTCACGGCCTTGTCGAGCTTCTTGGTGGCGAGCTTCAGCGCGTCCTGCGCCGCGGCCTTGTCGCCCGCGGCGACGGCCTCGTTGGTGCGACGGATGGCCGTCTTCAGCTCGCTCTTGACGGCCTTGTTGCGCTGCTGCGCCTTGAGGTTGGTCTTGATGCGCTTGATCTGCGACTTGATGTTTGCCACGTGTGTGCTTTCTTCTTCAGGAACGGTGCGAGGTGTGCGACCGCGGTGGGGTGCCCGCGCATCCGATGCGCTGCGGCGAAGTCGTGGTCGCGTTCCGTGTCGAAAGAGAGAGGGCTTTCTGACACGCAAGCCAAGGGCCTACGTTACCAGCCCGCCGCCGCCGCCGACAATCGAGACCCGCCCCGGATGCGGAGCCGCGGCCCGCCGCGCGCACCGTCGCCCGGCCCGGTCATGGGAGAATGTCGGCAACATGTCTCCCCGCGCCCTCACGCCGCTCGCACCTGCCGCGACCGACCCGTCCGCGATCCGCAACTTCTGCATCATCGCGCACATCGACCACGGCAAGTCGACCCTCGCCGACCGCATGCTGCAGATCACCGGCATCGTCAGCGACCGCGACATGCGCGCGCAGTACCTCGACCGCATGGACATCGAGCGCGAGCGCGGCATCACCATCAAGAGCCAGGCCGTGCGCATGCCCTGGCAGCACGAGGGCACCACCTACGCGCTCAACATGATCGACACCCCCGGGCACGTCGACTTCACCTACGAGGTGAGCCGCTCGCTCGCCGCCTGTGAGGGCGCGATCCTTCTCGTCGACGCCGCGCAGGGCATCGAGGCGCAGACGCTGGCCAACCTGTACCTGGCGCTCGAGAACGATCTGACGATCATCCCGGTGCTCAACAAGATCGACCTGCCGGCGGCCGACCCCGAGAAGTACGCGCGCGAGCTCGCCCAGCTGATCGGCGGCGACCCCGACGACGTGCTGCGGGTGAGCGGCAAGACCGGCGTCGGCGTCGAAGAGCTGCTCGACGAGGTCGTCAAGCAGATCCCGGCACCCGTCGGCACCCTCGACGCCCCGGCCCGAGCCATGATCTTCGATTCGGTCTACGACTCGTACCGCGGCGTCGTCACCTACGTGCGCATGGTGGATGGCCAGCTCGGCCCGCGGGAGCGCATCCAGATGATGTCGACCAAGGCGACCCACGAGATCCTCGAGATCGGCGTGTCGAGCCCCGAGCCGACCCCCAGCAAGGGGCTCGCGGTCGGCGAGGTCGGCTACCTCATCACGGGTGTGAAAGACGTGCGGCAGTCGAAGGTCGGCGACACGATCACGAGCGCGCAGAAGCCCGCGACCGAAGCGCTGCCCGGCTACACCGACCCGCTGCCGATGGTGTTCTCGGGCGTGTACCCGATCGACGGCAGCGACTACCCCGACCTGCGCGACGCGCTCGACAAGCTCAAGCTCTCGGACGCGGCCCTTCAGTACGAGCCCGAGACCTCGGTGGCGCTCGGCTTCGGGTTCCGCTGCGGCTTCCTGGGGCTGCTGCACCTCGAGATCGTCACCGAGCGCCTCGCCCGCGAGTTCGACCTCGACCTCATCACGACGGCGCCGAGCGTGATCTACAACGTCACCACCGAAGACAAGAAGACGGTCGAGGTGACGAACCCCAGCGAGTACCCGACGGGTCGCATCGAGAAGGTCATGGAGCCGATCGTCTCGGCCTCGATCCTCGCGCCGAAGGACTACGTGGGTCAGATCATGGAGCTCTGCCAGGGCCGTCGCGGCACCATGCGCTCGATGGATTACCTCGGCGAAGACCGCGTCGAGCTGAAGTACACCCTGCCGCTCGGCGAGATCGTCTTCGACTTCTTCGACCAGCTCAAGAGCAAGACGCAGGGCTACGCGAGCCTCGACTACGAGCCGGCGGGCGAGCAGGAGGCCGACCTCGTGAAGGTCGACATCCTGCTGCAGGGCGAGCAGGTCGACGCCTTCAGCGCGATCGTCCACAAGGACAAGGCGTACGCCTACGGCACGATGATGGCCCAGCGCCTGCGCGAGCTCATTCCGCGCCAGCAGTTCGAGGTGCCCATCCAGGCCGCCATCGGCGCCCGCATCATCGCGCGCGAGAACATCCGCGCGATGCGCAAGGACGTTCTCGCCAAGTGCTACGGCGGTGACATCACCCGCAAGCGCAAGCTCCTCGAGAAGCAGAAGGAGGGCAAGAAGCGCATGAAGATGGTGGGCCGCGTCGAGGTTCCGCAGGAGGCCTTCATCGCCGCTCTCTCGGGCGACACCGAGAAGGCGAAAGACAAGAAGTAGGGCTGCGGCAGGCGGCACGTCGCCACCGCCGCGGCGCTGCTGCCATCCTCCCGGCACTGATCGCTCACCTCGACCCGCCGTGACGACCCCCGCCGCACTCGTGAATCCACGGAGTCCGTGAGGCCCCTCACGCCTCCGTCCGTGGATTCACGAGTGTCGAGCGCAGGTCCTCCCGGAGGAACCTCAGAGTCCTCCTCGCCGGGTGTCACGGGCGGCTGAACCCGGTTCACCGTCAGGGTCCCGCCGTACGATCGATCACATGAGCGTCGAGAGCCGCCGCGACCGCGAGCGCCTGCAGCAGGCGGTCACGTACGCGGCCGTCGGTGCGACCCAGTCGCCCGACCTCATGCGCTACCCGCCGCAGGGCTACCGGCCGCTCGAGCAGCGGCGCCGCATCGGCCACGGCGACGAGCGCTGGGCGTGGGCGATCGACGAGCTGCTGACCGGCGGCGTGTATCGCGGGGCCGGCATGGGCGTGCGCATCACTCCCGTCACGGCGGCGGATGCGGAGCGCACGTACCACCCGGTGGGGTTCGACGACGCGGGCGCTCCGGCCGCGGCGGCGCAGGTGCGGGCCGATGACGAGGTCTACACGGCCAGCGGCGCGCGGCACCTGCGCCCGGGCGACGTCATCGTGGTCGGCCTCGAGGTGGGGCGGCAGCTGTGGCTGCCCCTGCCGACCAAGGTCGTGCTGCTCGAGCAGGAGGAGCAGCGCGTGATGTACGCGGTCGGCACCCTGCCCGGGCATCCGTTCGGGGGCGAGGAGGCGTTCACGCTGGAGCAGACGGAGGACGGCTCGGTGTGGCTCACCGTGCGCAGCTTCGCGCGGCCCGCCACCTGGTGGGCCTGGCCTTTGCTGCCCGGCCTGCTGCTGGCGCGCATCCTGATCGCTCGACGATTCCTGCACGCGCTGATGGGCCCGCTTCCCGTTCAGCAAGCCTGACCTAGGCTGGGCACGATGAGCGACGAACCCCGCCCGACGAGCTCCGGCATCGGCCGTGTGCTGATCGCCGTGTACGCGATCCTCGCCCTGGCCTCTCTCGGCCGATCCGGCTACCAGATCGCCACCAAGTTCGACGAGGCGCCGCTGGCGTACAGCCTCTCGGCGCTCGCCGCCGTCGTCTACGTGCTCGCGACCGTCGCCCTGATCGCGCGCGGTGCCGCCTGGTTCCGGGTCGCGGTCGTCGCGATCGGCTTCGAGCTGGCGGGCGTGCTGATCGTCGGCACGCTGAGCATCGTCGACCCGGTGCTCTTCCCCGACGACACCGTCTGGAGCCAGTTCGGCCGGGGCTACGCCTTCATCCCGCTCGTGCTGCCGATCCTCGGCCTGCTCTGGCTACGGCGTGTGGCCCGTGCGCGCAGCGCCGACGCGGCGGGCTCCTCCGAGGCCGCGGCATGACCGGCCGTGTCGTCACCGGCATCGAGGCCCTGCCGCGGGATGCCGTTCCGAGCGCCGTGACCATCGGCAAGTTCGACGGCGTGCACCGCGGCCACCGTGCCGTGCTCGACCGCCTCGTCGCGGAGGCCGATGGGCGCCGCACCGTCGTCATCACCTTCGACCGCCACCCCGCCGCGCTGCTCACGCCGGACGAGGCGCCCGTGCCCCTCGTCAGCACCGCGCAGAAGTCGGAGGCGCTGCTCGCCCTCGGGATCGACCTCGTCGTCGTGCTGCCGTTCACGCGCGAGTTCGCGGCCCTCGAGCCCGACGTCTTCGTCGACGAGATCCTCGTCGCCGGTCTCGCCGCCGAGCAAGTTCTCGTCGGCGCCGACTTCCGCTACGGCGCGCGCGGCGCGGGCACGGTCGAGTCGCTGCGGGCGGCGGGGGAGCGCGCGGGCTTCGCCGTGGCCCTCGTCGACGATGTCTGCGAGCTCGACGGCACGCGCGTGTCGTCCACGGGCATCCGGAGCCTGCTCGATGACGGCCGCCTCGACGAGGCGACGGAGGCGCTCGGTCGGCCGCACCGCATCCGCTCGACCGTCGTGCCCGGCTACCAGCGCGGACGCGAGCTCGGCTACCCGACGGCGAACCTCGCGCGCGACGCGGAGGGCTTCATCCCGGCCGACGGCGTCTACGCCTGCTGGCTGCACGTCGAGGGCGAGCGCTACGGCGCGGCCGTCTCGATCGGCAACAACCCGACCTTCGGCGACGTGCCCGAGAAGACGATCGAGGCGCACGCCATCGACGCGCACCTCGACCTGTACGGCAAGGTCGTCGAGCTCGAGTTCGTCGCCTACATCCGCCCGATGAACAAGTTCCCGTCGGCGGATGCCCTCGCCGAGCAGATGGGCCGCGACGAGCTCCGCATCCGCGAGATCCTCGGCCTGCCGCGACCCGCCTGACGCGCGGGCACCCGCGCTCCGGCTAGCCCTTCAGCAGGTCGTTGAGCGGCACCTTGGCGCCGTTCTTGAGGTCCTCGATCGTCGAGTCCGGGATGTCCTTCAGCAAGGGCAGGTCGAGGCCCTTCGCCCACTCGCCGATCGTGTCGAGGATCTGGTCAGTGTCGAGCCCCTGCAGCGTCGGCTGCACGGTCTCCCACAGGCCCTGCAGGGCGTCCATGTCGAGGCCCTTGCCGCTCATGAGGTCGCCGACCATGTCGCCGAGACCGCCCAGGTCGAATCCACCGCTCTGCGCCATCGCGCTGCTCCTTCGCTCGTGGCCGCGCCGGGTGCCCGACCTTTGCTCAGCCTAAGCGTCGAGCGAGGGCGATGGCAGGGGTTCGTCGACCTCGGGCGGCAGACCCGCGCGGCGGGCGAGGAACAGCACGATCGCCGCCCCCGTCGAGGGCAGGCGCGGGCCCGACCCGACCCGCCAGTCGCCGTCGACCGCGACCAGGGTGCGCGCCGTGAGCAGCGCGCGCTCGGGGTTG
>JAIWOM010000120.1 GCA_020216895.1 Microcella sp. | reverse complement strand
TCAGGGCGACCCAGGGCTGCGACCACGCGAGGAAGGCCGCCGCGGCGGCCACGACGGGCAGCAGCAGGGCGAGCATCCGGATGCGGCGCGCCCGCCCCTCGGCGACGGCGGTCATCGCTCACCCCGGGCGAGAGCGTTCGCGATGGCGACGGCCCGGAGCGGTGCCGCGGCCTTCGAGATCGTCTCCTGGAACTCGACCTCGGGCACCGAGTCGGCGACGAGCCCCGCTCCGGCCTGCACGCGCGCGACGCCGTCGGCCAGGTACGCGGTGCGGATCGCGATCGCGAGGTCGAGGTCGCCGGAGAAGGCGAAGTAGCCGACCACTCCCCCGTAGACGCCGCGGCGCGCCGGCTCGAGCTGGTCGATGATCTCGAGGGCCCGGGGCTTCGGCGCTCCGCTCAGGGTGCCGGCGGGGAAGGTCGCGCGGAAGACATCGATGGGCGTCGCGTCGTCGCGCAGGTCGCCCTCGACGCTCGAGACGAGGTGCATGATGTGGCTGAACCGCTCGACCTGCATGAACTCCGTGACCTCGACGGTGCCGGCCCGGCAGACCTTCGACAGGTCGTTGCGCCCGAGGTCGACGAGCATGAGGTGCTCGGCCTGCTCCTTGCGGTCGGCGAGCAGCTCCTCCGCGAGCTCGCTGTCCCGCTCGGGAGTCTCGCCGCGCGGCCGCGACCCGGCGATCGGGTGGGTGTAGACCCTCCCGTGCGTGACCTTCACGAGCGCCTCGGGCGAGGAGCCGACGATCGCGTAGGGCTCGCCCGCGGCCGTCTCGAGCGCCAGCGTGTACATGTAGGGCGAGGGGTTCAGCGCCCGCAGCACCCGGTACACATCGAGCGGGCTCGCCGTCAGCTCATGGTCGAAGCGCTGGCCGATGACCACCTGGAACACGTCGCCGTCGCGGATGAAGCCCTTCGACCGCTCGACCGCGGCGAGGAACTCGGCCGGGGTCGAGCGGTGGTGCGGCTGCGGAGCGGTGGTGAGGTCGATACGCGCGATGCCGGGCTCTGCGGGCTCGGCGAGGGCGGCCTCCAGGGCGTCGAGCCGGGCCTGGGCATCCGCCCACAGCGCCGCCTCGTCATCGACGCCGTCGGCGAGGGCGGTCGCGATGAGCGAGACGGTGCCCTGGCGGTGGTCCATGACGATGAGCTCGCTGACGAAGGCCATGGCGAGCTCGGGGCACGGGAAGTCGCTCGGCGGCGCATCGGGCAGGTTCTCGACCTGGCGCACGGCGTCCCAGCCGATGAACCCGACGAGCCCGCCCGTGAGCGGCGGATGGCCGGGCACCTCGGGGCTCCGCCAGCGGGCGTAGAGCGTGTCGAGAGCGGCGAGGGTGCCCGCCGGGATCGCCCCGCCGAAGGCGCGCTCGGCATCGAGGGAGCCGGGGATCCAGACGGCGCGCCCGGACTGCTCCGTGAGCACCCCGAAGGAGCGCACGCCGATGAACGAGTAGCGCGACCAGATGCCGCCCTGCTCGGCCGACTCCAGCAGGAACCCGCCCGCGCGGCCCTCGGCGAGCGAGCGGTACAGGCCCACCGGCGTGAGCGCGTCGGCGAAGAGGGTGCGGATGACCGGCACCACCCGCGCGGAGGCGAGCTGCGCGGCGAACTCCTCGCGCGTCGTCGTCGTCACGCGGCCTCTCCGATCACCGGAGTGAGCGGGTCGACGTCGAAGCACGAGCGCGCGCCGGTGTGGCAGGCGACGCCCACCTGATCGACCTGCACGAGCAGGGTGTCGCCGTCGCAGTCGAGCGCCGCACCGCGGACGAGCTGGATGTGCCCGCTCGTGTCGCCCTTGCGCCAGTACTCCTGGCGGGAGCGGCTCCAGAAGGTCACACGGCCCTCGGTGAGCGTGCGACGGAGCGCCTCGGCGTCCATCCAGCCGACCATGAGCACCTCGCCGGTGTCGTGCTGCTGGATCACGGCGGGCAGCAGTCCGGCGGCGTCGAAGCGCACGCGCGCGAGCACCCCGTCGATGTCGGTCGTCGTCATCGCACGTCCATCCCCTCCGCGCGGAGCGCGTCCTTCACCTGGCCGACCGTGAGCTCGCCGTTGTGGAACACGCTGGCGGCCAGCACGGCGTGTGCCCCGGCGGCGATCGCGGGCGCGAAGTGCTCGAGGGCTCCCGCACCGCCCGAGGCGATCACCGGCACGCTCGAGACCTCGGCGATCGCGGTGATGAGCTCGAGGTCGAAGCCCTCCTTGGTGCCGTCGGCGTCGATCGAGTTGACGAGCAGCTCGCCCGCGCCCCGCTCGATGGCCTCGCTGGCCCAGGCGATCGCATCGATGTCGGTGCGCTCGCGGCCGCCGTGCGTGGTCACGACGAAGCCGCTCGGTGCGGCGGCGTCGCGCGTCACGTCGAGCGAGAGCACGCAGACCTGCGCGCCGAAGCGGTCGGCGATCTCGCCGATCAGCTCCGGGCGCCGGATCGCCGCTGAGTTGACGCCGATCTTGTCGGCGCCGTGCGCGAGCAGCCGGGCGACATCATCGACCGCGCGCACCCCGCCGCCCACGGTCAGCGGGATGAACACCTGCTCGGCCGTGGCCCGCACGAGGTCGAACATGGTCTCGCGATTGTCCACGGTCGCCTTCACGTCGAGGAAGGTGATCTCGTCGGCACCCTGCTCGTAGTAGGTGCGCGCGAGCTCGATCGGGTCGCCCGCGTCGCGCAGGTTCAGGAAGTTCACGCCCTTCACGACGCGGCCGGCGGCGACGTCGAGGCAGGGGATGACGCGGACCGAGACGCTCATCAGATGCGGGCGGCGTGGATCGAGCTGACCAGGATGGCGCGGGCGCCGAGCTCGTAGAGGGCGTCCATGACGTGGTTCGTCTCGTCGCGCGGCACCATGGCCCGCACCGCGACCCACGAGCCGTCGGCCAGCGGCGAAACCGTCGGCGACTCGAGGCCCGGCGTGATCGCGGTGGCGCGCTCGAGCAGCTCGGCCGGCAGGTCGTAGTCCATGAGCACGTACTGGCGGGCGACCAGCACGCCCTGGAGACGGCGCTGCAGGGTCGCGATGCCCGCGAGCTCCGGCTGGGCGCTGATGAGCACCGCCGTCGAGTCGAGGATGACCGGACCGACGATCTCCAGGCCCTGCGCGCGCAGCGTGGAGCCGGTCGAGACGACGTCGGCCACCGCATCCGCCACGCCCAGGCGCACGGCCGATTCGACCGCGCCATCGAGACGGATCAGCGTCGCGGTGACGCCGTGCCGGGCGAGGAAGTCGCCGACGAGCCCGGGGTAGCTGGTCGCGACCCGCAGACCCTGCAGGTCGTCGAGCCCCGCCACCGAGCCGGGAGGCGCCGCGAAGCGGAACGTCGAGCCGCCGAAGTCGAGCGACTGGATCTCGACCGCCGCAGACCCGGAGTCGAGCAGCAGGTCGCGGCCCGTGATGCCGACGTCGAGCGCGCCGGAGCCCACGTAGGTGGCGATGTCGCGCGGGCGCAGGTAGAAGAACTCGACGCCGTTGCGCGGGTCGGCGACCGTCAGCGCGCGCGGGTCGCGCCGACCGGCGTAGCCCGCCTCGACGAGCATCTCGACGGCGGTCTCGGAGAGCGACCCCTTGTTGGGTACCGCGATTCTCAGCATGGTGGTCTCTTCGGGAGCGGACCGCACCGGTCGGTGCGGTCGGGGTCGGCTAGAGGTGCTTGTAGACGTCGTCGAGGGTCAGGCCCTTCGCGACGAGCAGCACCTGCAGGTGGTAGAGCAGCTGCGAGACCTCCTCGGCGGTGGCCTCGTCGCTCTGGTACTCGGCGGCCATCCACACCTCGGCCGCCTCCTCGACGATCTTCTTGCCGATCGCATGGATGCCCGCATCGAGCTGCGCGACGGTGCCCGAGCCCTCGGGCCGCAGGCGCGCCTTCTCGCTCAGCTCGGCGAACAGCGCGTCGAAAGTCTTCACCGGCCCAGGGTACCGGGCCATCGCGGGGCGGAAGCCCAGGTCGGCCCGGCCGGGACGGGGTGGATCAGGAGACGCCGAGCAGGTCAATGACGAAGACGAGGGTCTTGCCCGAGAGGCGATGACCGCCGCCCGCGGGGCCGTAGGCGAGGTGGGGCGGGCAGACGAGCTGCCGGCGGCCGCCGACCTTCATGCCGGGGATGCCCTGCTGCCAGCCGGCGATGAGACTGCCGAGCGGGAAGTTGATGGACGAGCCGCGGTTCCACGACGCGTCGAACTCCTCGCCGGTCTCGAACTCGACGCCGACGTAGTGGACGTCGACCGTCGCGCCGGGCGTGGCCTCGGCGCCGGTGCCGACGACGAGGTCGGTGATGACGAGCTCGGTGGGCGCGGGTCCCTCGAAGAAGTCGATCTCGGGCTTGGTGTTCTGGCTCATGCGTCCATCCAACCAGACGCGGCTGGGTGGGGTCTCGTCG
Organism: Microcella sp.; assembly: GCA_020216895.1. Taxonomy (GTDB): domain Bacteria; phylum Actinomycetota; class Actinomycetes; order Actinomycetales; family Microbacteriaceae; genus Microcella. Next base: position 1,019 of record JAIWOM010000120.1, on the reverse strand, counting down.
GTGCGCGTGGGCAGCCGTTCGTCAGTGGGTGTGCGCGGCGGCCGCGGCCCGCAGCTCGGCGATGGCGCCCTCGACGCTGTCGCGCCCGTAGACGGCCGAGCCGGCCACGAAGGTGTCGGCGCCGGCCTCGGCGGCGATGCCGATGGTGTCGAGGGCGATGCCGCCATCGACCTGCAGCCACACGTCGAGACCGTGCGCGCGCACGGCCTCGCGCAGGGCGCGCAGCTTCGGCATGGTCTCCGGCATGAAGCTCTGCCCCCCGAACCCGGGTTCGACGGTCATCACGAGCACCTGATCGACCTCGGGCAGCAGCTCGAGGTATGGCTCGATCGGCGTGCCCGGCTTGACGGCGATACCGGCACGGCTGCCGCGGTCGCGGATCGCGCGCGCCGTGGCAACGACATCGGCCGCGGCCTCCGCGTGGAAGGTGACCGAGTAGGCCCCCAGCTCGGCGTAGCCCGGCGCCCAGCGGTCAGCATCGCTGATCATCAGGTGCACGTCGAGCGGGATCGGCGACACGGATTGCAGCCGCCCCACCATCTGCGGTCCGAACGTGAGATTCGGCACGAAGTGGTTGTCCATGACGTCCACGTGCACGAGATCCGCTGTCGCGATGCGCTCCACCTCGTGCTGCAGGTTCACGAAGTCGGCCGACAGGATGCTCGGGTTGATGCGCACGGTCACGGTGTCAGCGTAGCGACGGCGGATGCCCGCGCGGGGCCGCGCACTCCCCCTCAGTCGCGCTGCAGGAGCTGGATGAACATCGCGTCGGTTCCGTGCCGGTGCGGCCAGAGCTGCGCGGCTCCGTGCGGGAGCTCGCCCAGGTCGAGCGGGGTGCGGGCGATGCGGGACAGCACGGCCCGGGTGTCGAGCGGGGTCACCGGGCAGGAGGGGTCGGCGAAGAGGGCATCCACGATCGCGGTGGTCTCGGCCGGGTGCGGGGAGCACGTGACGTAGGCGAGCACTCCCCCGGGCGCGAGCGCGGCGACCGCGCTGCGGAGCAGCTCGGCCTGCAGCTG
>JAIWOM010000119.1 GCA_020216895.1 Microcella sp. | reverse complement strand
GCACCGCGCGGATGGCGGCGGGACCCTCGAGGAGGTCGAGCACACGCCGCACGGCGAGCACCTCATCCTGCCGCGGATACGCGCCGCAGACGGCGACGATCAGCAGCCAGACGGCCGCGGCGTCACCGCGGGCGGCGTCCACGAGACGGCCGAGCCGCGCCGCAGAGCCCCCCTCGGCAGGGTGCCCAAGTGCCGTGAGCGCGGCGCTCAGGCGCTGGTCGGTGGCGGCGGCGACAGCCGCGTCCGCAGCGGCGCTCATCCGGCAGACCGGAGACGGGAGCGCAAGATCGACCAGGCGAGAGCGACGGTCCGGGTGAACCCGACCTCCCGGACCTTGTCGCGCAAGCGGATCGCGATCGCGAGGAAGCGCCCGGCGCCCGCACGGTTCGACAGGTCGGCGAGGCGATGGTGCCGAGCGGCCGCGTGCTGGGTCGCGGCGAGCCAGGATGCGAGCTCGGCGTCATCGAACGACGCGTCGGAGGCGCGGCGTGAGTGCACAGTCTCTCTCATTCGGTTATCGAACGGCGAAGGTCGTGGTCGGCGACCCGCTCACCATTGAACACGGGGAGACGCACGTGGACGGGGTAGTCTAGCAGTGCCGCATCGCGTTCTGCTGTCGCAGACGCACTCCGGGCACCGGGGGCGGCGGGCACATGGGGGAGTGGTCGATCGTGAGTCTGAGAGCACGACTGGTAGGAATTCTGGGCGCGGTGGTGATCGTCGCCAGCGGCATCGTCGTCGTGCCGGCGAGCCCCGCGGCGGCCCTGTCGGGCGCCGACTTCAACCCGGGCCTCATCATCAGCGATGAGGTCTTCTTCAACCCGAACACGATGACCCGTGACCAGATCCAGGCGTTCCTCGACGCCAAGGGCGGCACCTGCCAGTCGGGATACACCTGTCTGGCCGACTACACGCAGACCACCTTCACGCGCGCGGCCGATTCGACCTGCGCGAGCTACACGGGCGCGGCGAACGAGACCGCGGCTACCATCATCTTCAAGGTCGCGAAGGCCTGCGGCATCAACCCCCAGGTGCTGCTGGTGACGCTCCAGAAGGAGATGTCACTCATCACGCGCACGAGCCCCACGTCGTGGTCGTACAAGATCGCGATGGGCTACGGCTGCCCCGACACCGCCCCCTGCGACGAGCGCTTCTACGGCTTCTACAACCAGGTGTACCTGGCGGGCCGCCAGCTGGTGCGCTACGGCGAGTTCCCCGACTACTACAACTGGTTCCCGATCGGGGTGGCGACCAACGTCCGCTACCACCCGAAGGAGGCCTGCGGCACCAAGCGGGTGACCATCCAGTCCCGGGCCACCGCGGCGCTCTACTACTACACCCCGTACACGCCGAACGCGGCGGCGCTCGCCAACCTGACGAGCACGGGCGACACCTGCAGCTCGTACGGCAACCGCAACTTCTGGCGGTTCTTCAACGACTGGTTCGGGTCGCCGGTGCTACCGCAGACCCACATCAACTACGTCGTCGCCGTCTACGACGATGTGCTGGGCCGCCCCGCGAGCGCTCGCGAGTACCCGGGCTGGGTGCGCGCCATCCTCAAGGGCATGCCGCGCCAGCAGGTCGCGAACGGCTTCGTGAACTCGACCGAGTACCGGCTGCGCAAGATCGATGAGGCCTACCGCACCGTGCTCGACCGCGAGCCGGACGCCGGCGGGCGCGCCAGCTGGCTCGAGGGGATCCGTCGCGGGCAGCTGACGCCCGACGACGTCTTCGAGATCTTCCTGTCGACCAAGGAGTTCTACCTCAAGGCCGGCGGCACCGACACCGCCTTCGTCGACGCGCTGTACCAGCGGGTCATCGGGCGACCGGCGAGCGTCAACGAGCAGGCGCACTGGGCCCGCTATGTCGTCGAGAAGAGCCGCAAGTGGGTCGTCAACGCGATCTACAACTCGGTCGAGACGTCGCGCAACCGGGCCAACGAGACCTTCATCGACTACCTGGGTCGCGAAGCGACGCCCGAGGAGCGGATCACCTGGGGCTCGTACATCCGCTCCCGCGGACCGCTCGCCTTCCGCGCCGCCATCCTCGCCACGGACGAGTACTGGGAGTACGCGCAGACGCGGACGACCGAGGAGGCGACCACGAGCAGCGCGCCCAGCCCGGCGCCGACCCGCAGCCCGGCACCGACCACCTCGCCGAGCCCGACGCCGGTTCCGACCGCGTCGCCGAGCCCGGTTCCGAGCGAGAGCGTCTCCCCCGCGCCCACGGCGGGAACGACCGACTAGGGCCGACGAGGACCGGCGGCGCTGCTCAGTGTTAGCCGCTGAGTGGTCGCTGGTCAGTGTTGGCTGCTGAGTGGGCGACGCGGAGTCGGCGCCGCTGAGTCGGCGCTGCTCCGTCAGGCCCGCTCAGTCGGCGGTCGTCGCGCCCTCGTCGAGGGCGGCGAGATCGGCCGCGACCATCGCGGCGACCAGCTCCTCGAAGCCGACGGTGCGGCGCCAGCCGAGAGCGGCCTCGGTCGCCGAGGGGTCGCCGCGCTGCTCGGGGGCGTCGTTCGGCCGCATGAAGCGCGGGTCCTGCAGCACGAGCGGCTGCCAGTCGTCGATGCGGACCGCGGCGAAGGCGGCGGCCACGAAGTCGCGCACCGAGTGGCTGACACCCGTCGCGATGATGTAGTCGTCGGGAGCATCCACCGCCAGGCGCAGCGCCTCGGCGTAATCGGGCGCCCATCCCCAGTCGCGGCGGGCGTCGAGATTGCCGAGCGTCAGGGTCTCCGCCCGCCCGGCCGCGATCCGCGCGACCCCGTGCGTGATCTTGCGGGTGACGAAGGCGAGCGGGCGGCGCGGCGACTCGTGGTTGTAGAGGATGCCGTTCGCGGCGGGCAGCCCGCCGGCCCGGTACATCTGCACGAGGTGGTGCCCGAGCGCCTTGGCCGCGCCGTAGGGCGTGACGGGCGCGATCGCCGTGCGGGCCGTCTGCGGCTGGTCGACCGCGCGGCCGAACACCTCGGCGCTCGAGGCGTTCACGACGCGGACCTCGTGCCCCGCATCCGTCAGCCGCTTCGCGGCGGCGAGGATCGCCGCCGTCGATCCGCCGACCGTGACTGCGTAGGCCGCGGGATCGGCCCAGGACTCGGCGACCGAGGTCAGGCCGCCGAGGTGGAAGACCGCGTCGGGGCGCACCCGCTCGATCACCGTCGTGATCTCGTCGGGCCGGGCGAGATCGGCCACGTGCAGCACCGGAGCGCCGCTGCGCGCCTCCTCGCCGACCGTGCGCACGGCCCCGTGGACCTCCCAGCCGTGGGCGGTCAGCGACTCGGCGAGGTAGCTGCCCGTCTGGCCGGTGATGCCGGTGACGAGAGCCCGGCGCATCAGGCCGATTCGGCGTCGATGCGCGCGAGGTCGGCGTCGACCATCATGCGCACGAGCTCGGGGAAGGAGACGGTCGGCTTCCAGCCGAGCTTCTCGTGCGCCTTGCTGGCATCGCCGATCAGCAGGTCGACCTCGGCCGGACGCATGAAGCGCGGGTCCTGCAGCACCTTCGGGCGCCAGTCGTCGATGCCGACGTGGCCGAACGCCACGTCGAGGAACTCCTCGACCGAGTGCGTCTCGTTGGTCGAGACCACGTAGTCGTCAGCCTCGTCCTGCTGCAGCATGCGCCACATCGCGTCGACGTAGTCGCCGGCGAAGCCCCAGTCGCGCTTGGCGTCGAGGTTGCCGAGGGTGATGGTCTCCTGGCGACCGCGGGCGATGTTCGCCACGGCCATGCTGATCTTGCGGGTGACGAACTCCGGCCCGCGCATCGGCGACTCGTGGTTGAACAGGATGCCGCTCGAGGCGTGCATGCCGTACGACTCGCGGTAGTTGATGGTCATGTAGTGGCCGAAGACCTTCGCGACGCCGTAGGGCGAGCGCGGCCAGAGGAGGGTCGACTCCGACTGCGGCACGTGCTGCACCTTGCCGAACATCTCCGAGCTGGAGGCCTGGTAGAAGCGCACCTTGTCGATGTCGTCGCCGGCGTGGAGGCGCACGGCCTCGAGCGCGTTGAGCACGCCCTTGCCGGTGACGTCGCTCGTGAGCATCGCGTTCTCCCACGAGTAGGCGACGAACGAGATGGCGCCCAGGTTGTAGAACTCATCGGGCTGCGCCACGTCGAGGGCGCGCAGGATGCTCGAGATGTCGAGCAGGTCGCCCGTGAGGATCTTGACGAACGGCAGCTCGCGCTCGAGGAACTCGATCTTCGGGTTGTTCTGACCGCGCACGAGGCCGTACACCTCGTAGCCCTTGTCGTGGAGGAGCGTGCTGAGGTAGTAGCCGTCCTGACCCGTGACTCCGGTGATCAGTGCTCGTTTCATCAGTGCAATCTTTCGTCGAGGGGAGGGGTCGTGCGCCGACGTGCCGGCCGCCTGCGAGTGCCGGCCCCGTCGGGGCAGATCGGCGTTCGTCCGGTCGACTCTACCGCGCGCGCACGCCCGCGGCCCTCCCCAACCGGCGCGCGACGGGATAATGGAGCGTCCCCCCGACAGGAAGGCCCCTCGTGCACGCTGCTCCGCCGATCGTGATCGACGCGACGGCGATCCCCGCGCAGGTGGGCGGGGTCGGCCGGTACCTGGAGCAGCTGATCCCCGCTCTGGACGCCGAGGGTGTCGCCCTCGTGATCGCCTGCCAGCGGCGCGACGCCGACTGGATCGCCGAGAGCGCCCCGCACGCAGTCATCCACACCGTGCCTGCGGTCGTTGAGCGGACGGCGCTGCGCCTGCTCTGGGAGCAGACGGGGCTCGTGCGGCTGGCGCGGCGGCACCGGGCGGCCGCGATCCACGCCCCGCATTACACGATGCCCCTGCTCGCCGGGCGCCCCGTCGTCGTCACCCTGCACGATGCGACGTTCTTCTCCGATCCGCACCTGCACAGCCGGCTCAAGCGGGTGTTCTTCCGGGCGTGGACCCGCCTCTCGCTGCGGCGCGCGGCGGCCTGCATCGTGCCCAGCGCCGCCACCCGCGACGAGCTGGTGCGATTCGTCGGGCCCCGCGCGGCCGCCTGCCATGTCGCCCACCACGGGGTCGACGGCTCGGCGTTCCACCCGCCGACCGCGGACGAGGTCGAACGGGCACGCACCCTCGTCGGCGCTCCGCACTGGATCGCGTTCCTCGGCACCATCGAGCCGCGCAAGAACGTCCCGAACCTGATCCGCGCGGTGCTGGCCGCGCAGCCCGAGCTGCAGGGGCGGTATCCGGATGCGGCGCTCGTGCTCGCCGGCGCCCGCGGGTGGGACACCGAGGTCGACGGGCTCCTCGCCGAAGCGGGCGACCGGGTGCGCGTGCTCGGCTACGTCGACCGCGACGACCTGCCCGGCCTCCTCGGCGGCGCGCTGCTCGTCGCCTACCCCTCGCTCGGCGAGGGATTCGGCCTGCCGGTCGTCGAGGCGATGGCCTGCGGAGCCCCC
>JAIWOM010000118.1 GCA_020216895.1 Microcella sp. | reverse complement strand
CACGCGCGACGACGGGGCCCCGGGCATCCGGAGCCCGCGACGCGACGGGCGTCGCGCTCGTCGGCGCGATGGTCATGGCTCTAGTGCATCACGGGGCGGCCGGGAGGCGGCAGGGACGAAGGGCCCGGTTCTGCGCGCGGCTAGATGAGCCCCGCGTCGGCGAGCAGGCGCTGCGTCGTCGCGAGGTCGTCGAGGTCGCTGAGGTCGAGCCCCGGCGTCAGCAGGGTCTCCAGTGCGGGCAGGCCCTCGGGCGCGGCGATGCCGGGCACCAGCGGGTACTCGAAGGTCTGCTCGACGAAGTAGGTCTGGGCGGCCTCCGAGACGAGGAAGCGCACGAACTCGAGGGCGTCCGCATCGTCCGCACCGCCGGCGAGGATGCCCGCTCCCGTGACGTTGACGATCGAGCCCGCATCCCCGGCGGTCAGGTACTTCAGCTGCGCGCGCATGGTCGAGGCCCCGACCTCGCTGGCCGCGCGGAACCAGTAGTAGTGGTTGATGAGGCCGGCCTCCACCGCCCCGTCGTTGACCGCGGTGAGGATCGGGGTGTTGCCCTCGAAGATCTGCGGGCTGTTGCCGGCGAGCGCAGTCACCCACTCCGCTGCGGCGTCCTCGCCCTCGAGCACGCGGAGCGCCGTGACGAACGACTGGAAGCTCGCGTTGGTGGGGGCGACGGCAAGACGGCCGTTCCACTCGTCGGTGACGTAGCCGTCGATCGTGTCGGGCAGCTCGTCGGCGCTGAGGCGCTCCCCGTCGTAGACGACGACGCGGGCGCGACCGGTCACGCCGACCCAGCTGCCGTCGGTGGAGGTGAAGCCGGCGGGCACCGCGTCGGTGATCTCCTGCGGCAGGGTGGCGAAGAGCCCGGCCTGGCTGAGGGCGCCGAGCGCACCGGCATCCTGCGAGAGGAAGACCTGGGCGGGCGTCGCCGCGCCCTCCTCGAGAAGCAGGGCGCCGAGCTCAGGGGTGTTGCCGTAGCGCACCTCGACCTCGATGCCGGTCTCGGCCTCGAATTGGTCGATGAGCGGCTGCACGAGCGCCTCGTCGCGGCCCGAGTAGAGCGTGAAGGCACCGTCGGCGACCGGCTCGGTCGGCGCGGCGGTCTCGGCGGGGGCCGGAGCGGCGCAGCCCGAGAGGAGAAGGCCGACAGCGGCCAGAGCGGTGGCGGAGAGGAAGGCGGTACGCATGATAGGTAAGGCTAGCCTTACCTGACCGACGACGCCAATCGGCGGGACCGCCCCGAGGACTACGCTCACGGGTGTGGACGCCATCGACTACCGCATCATCGACCAGCTGCGGCAGAACGCTCGCGCGGGGTACGGCGACATCGGCGATGTCGTCGGGCTCTCCGCCTCGGCCGTCAAGCGCCGCGTCGACCGGCTCGTCGCCGACGGCGTGATCCGCTCGTTCACCGTGCAGGTCGACCCCGCCGTCGACGGCATGGCCGTCGAGGCCTACGTCGAGCTGTTCTGCCGCGGCACCGTCGCGCCCGATGAGCTGCGCCGCATCCTCGCCGCCGTGCCGGAGGTCGTCGACGCCGGCACGGTCACCGGCGATGCCGATGCGATCGTGCACATCCGCTCGCGCGACATCCCCTCGCTCGAGGATGCCCTCGAACGCGTCCGCGTGGCCCCCAACGTCGACCACACCCGCAGCGCGATCATCCTGACGCGGCTGATCGACCGCCGGAACCAGTAGGGCCCCGGCGGCCGATCGGACCGCTGATCAGGCGGCGCGCTGCTCCGCCGTGCTGTCGGGTGCGTCGTCGCGCTCGACGAGGAACCGCGCGTAGGCCGGCACCGTGAGGAAGGTCGGGAACTCCTCCCCGAGCGTCACCTGCCGGAACACCTCCTCCGCCTCGGCCAGGCGGTGGCCGTCGGGCCGCGGCAGCTCCGCGAGGACCTCGGCGAGCATCCCCTCGACCAGCTCGGGAGTGATGAGGGTGCCGTCGCTGCAGCGCAGCTCGTGGTGCATCCACTGCCACAGCTGCGAACGACTGATCTCGGCCGTCGCCGCGTCCTCCATGAGGTGGTCGATGGCCGCGGCGCCGATGCCGCGCAGCCACGACTCGAGGTAGCGCACGGTGATCGACACGTTCGCCCGCACGCCCGCGCGGGTGATCTCGCCGCCCGCCGAGCGGATGTCGAGCAGCTCGCGCTCGGTCACCGCGACCTCCTCGCGCAGGCGCTCGAGCTGGTTCGGACGGTCGCCGAGAACCGCGTCGAACTCGGCGCGCGCCACCGGGATCAGATCGGGATGCGCGACCCACGAACCGTCGAAGCCGTCGCGGGCCTCGCGGCGCTTGTCGGCGGCGACCCGCTCGAGGGCGCGCTCGGTGACCTCGGGGCTGCGGCGGTCGGGGATGAACGCGCTCATGCCGCCGATCGCGTGGGCGCCGCGCTTGTGGGCGGTCTGCACGAGCAGCTCGGTGTAGGCCCGCATGAACGGCAGCGTCATGAGGATGCGATCGCGGTCGGGCAGCACGAACCGCAGCCCGCGGTTGCGGTAGTTCTTGATGATCGAGAACACGTAGTCCCACCGGCCGGCGTTGAGGCCCGCGCAGTGGTCGCGCAGCTCGTAGAGGATCTCTTCCATCTCGAACGCGGCCGGGAAGGTCTCGATGAGCACCGTCGCGCGGATCGTGCCGTGCGGCAGGCCCAGCTCGGCCTCGGCGAACGTGAACACCTCGTTCCACAGCCGCGCCTCGCGGTGGTTCTCGAGCTTCGGCAGGTAGACGTACGGCCCGCGGCCGGCGGCGATGAGGGCGTGCGCGTTGTGGAAGGCGTACAGCCCGAAGTCGACGAGGCTCGCGCTCGCGGCGAAGGTGCGGCCGCTGCGGTCGGTGTGCTCGATGTGCTTCTCGACCAGGTGCCAGCCGCGCGGCCGCATCACGATCGTCGGGGTGCGCTCGGCGGTGACGCGGTACTCCTTGCCTTCCGGGCTCGTGTACTCGAGCTGCCCGCGGATCGCGTCGAACAGGCTCAGCTGCCCCTCGATGATGTTCGCCCAGGTCGGGCTCGTCGCGTCCTCCAGGTCGGCGAGCCAGACGTTGGCCCGCGAGTTGAGGGCGTTGATCGTCATCTTCGGGTCGCACGGGCCCGTGATCTCCACGCGCCGGTCGTGCAGGCCGGGTCCCGCTCCGGCGACGCGCCAGTCGGGGTCGGTGCGGATGCCCTCCGTCTCCTGCAGGAAGCGCAGGTCTCGGCCATTGCCGAGGTCGTAGCGCAGCTGCATGCGGTCGGCGAGCAGCGCGTGCCGCTGGCCGCCGAAGCGGTGCTGCAGGCGCTCGACGAAGGCGAGGGCATCCGGGGTCAGGATCTCGTCGTACCGGGGCCGCATCGGGCCGACGATCTTCAGAGATTCTGCGGTGAGTGCTGTCGTGCTCATGGTGATCTCCTGGTCAGTGGGGCGGATCAGTGGAACTGCTCGGACTCGGTCGAGCCCACGAGCGCGAGCGTCGCGCTCTGCGGGTTGAGGGCCGTCGCGATGCGATCGAAGTAGCCGGTGCCGACCTCGCGCTGGTGCTTCGTCGCGGTGTAGCCGTCGGCCTCCGAGGCGAACTCGGCCTCTTGCAGCTCGACGTAGGCGGTCATCTGCCGCTCGTGGTAGCCGCGGGCGAGCTCGAACATCGAGTGGTTGAGCGAGTGGAATCCGGCGAGGGTGATGAACTGGAAGGCGTACCCCATGGCCGCGAGCTCGCGCTGGAACTTCGCGATGGTCGCGTCGTCGAGGTGCCGCTTCCAGTTGAAGCTCGGCGAGCAGTTGTACGCCAGGCGCTTGCCGGGGTGCTCGCGGTGGATGCTCTCCGCGACGGCCCGCGCCAGCTCGAGGTCGGGCTCGCTGGTCTCGACCCAGATCATGTCGGCGTACTCGGCGTAGGCGTGCGCGCGGGCGAGCACCGGGCCGAGGCCCGGCTCGACCTCGTAGAAGCCTTCGGCCGTGCGCTCGCCGGTGGTGAAGGGGCGGTCGCGCTCGTCGACATCGCTCGTCAGCAGGTTGGCGGCGAGCGAGTCGGTGCGGGCGATGATGATGCTCGGCACGTCGGCGACGTCGGCCGCGAGACGCGCGGCCTGCAGCGTGCGGATGTGCTGGCTCGTGGGCACGAGCACTTTGCCGCCCATGTGTCCGCACTTCTTCTCGCTGGCGAGCTGGTCCTCCCAGTGCACGCCCGCCGCGCCGGCCTCGATCATGCCGTGCATGAGCTCGTAGGCGTTGAGCGGACCGCCGAAGCCGGCCTCCGCATCCGCGACGATCGGCACCATCCAGTCACGACCGTCCTGCTCGATCTGCCCCGCGCGCAGCAGGGCGTTGTTGATGCGGCGCACGACAGCGGGCACCGAGTTGGCCGGGTAGAGGCTCTGGTCGGGGTAGGTCTGGCCCGAGAGGTTGGCGTCGGCGGCGACCTGCCAGCCACTCAGGTAGATGGCCTTCAGGCCGGCACGCACCTGCTGCACGGCCTGGTTGCCGGTGAGGGCGCCGAGGGCGTAGGTCCACTCGCCCGGGTCGACCGCGTTCTGCTGGATCAGCTGCCACAGCTGCTCGGCGCCGCGTCGAGCGAGCGTGCGCTCCTCGCGGACGGGGCCGCGCAGCTCGATGACGTCGTCGGCGCTGTAGTCGCGGCGCACGCCGTCCCAGCGGGCGTCGGTCTTCCACTGCGTCTCGAGCTCGGCGGCGGTCTGGGTCTGGTCGCCGGGGCGGGTCGGCTGGTGCTGGGTCATGAGGTGCTCCTGTCGGTCGGTGTGGCGAGGGTGCAGGCACGAACGTCTGCAGAACGAGGCCCGAGAGCCGAAACCACCGGTCTGGCGTCGTTCTGCAGGAGTTCGTGCACGACACCCCTCCGGCACGGGGTGCTGATGAGGTCGTGTGAGCAACTGTGGGCGAAGAACAACCCCCGGAACCCCGGCTGAGTGACTGAAATACCCGGAGATTTCAGTTGCGCCGAACTTCTCGCGCTGGCAGGCTCGCGGCATGGTCGACTCGCCGCTCTCCCGCAGCCAGGCTGAAGATGTGATCGATCCGCTGACCCTCGGCCGCCGCATCCGCACCCTGCGAACGGATGCGGGGCTCACGCTCGCCGAGGTCGCCGAGGCGGTCGGCATCGCGACCTCGCACCTCAGCGTGCTCGAGAACGGCAAGCGCGAGGCGAAGCTCAGCGAGCTGCAGGCGATCGCGCGGGCCGTCGGCGCGAGCCTCGACCAGCTGCTCAGCGCCGAGCCGCTGACCGGCCGCGCGGCTCTCGAGGTCGAGCTCGAGCGGGTGCAGGCCGGTCCGCTCTTCTCGGCCTTGGGGCTGGCGCCGCTGCCCGTGCGCAAGACGCTCAGCGACGAGGCGATCGAGACCGTGCTGGCACTGCACGCCGAGCTGCAGCGGGTGCACTCCGAGCGGGCCGCGACGCCCGAGGAGGCGCGGCGGGCCAACACCGAGCTG
>JAIWOM010000117.1 GCA_020216895.1 Microcella sp. | reverse complement strand
GACCTCTCGCTCGTCGTCTGGGCGACGACGGTCGGCGCGGTCTCGGGCCCGAACCTCATCGGGCCCGGCGAGAGCCTCGGCGCCGCGCTCGGTCTGCCCGACCTCAGCGGCCCCTTCCTGTTCACGGTCGTCGCCCAGTCGTTCGCGGCGGTGCTCTACCTCGTGGGGCTGCGCCCCGACCCGCTGCGGCTGGCCGAGGCCTGGCGCGCCGAGCAGCGCCTGCAGGAGGAGCGCGACGGGGGAGCCGAGGCGGTCGTCGCCGCCGTCGAGCACCGGCCGAGCATCCGTCTGGCGGTGCTCTCGATCGCGCTCAGCCACGCCACGATGGTGTCCGTCATGGCGATGACGCCCGTGCATCTGACCGCGCACGGCGCGAGCCTCGTCATCGTGGGCTTCACGATCAGCCTGCACATCGCCGGCATGTACGCGCTGTCGCCCGTCTTCGGCATCCTCGCCGACCGCCTCGGCCGCCGTCCGACGATCCTGGTCGGGCAGGGGATGCTCATCGCGAGCCTGCTGATGACCGGGCTCGGTGCCGAGAGCGAGGGCTGGGTGGTCGCCGGGCTCATCGTCCTCGGCCTGGGCTGGAGCGCGGGAACCGTGGCGGGCTCGGCCCTGCTCACCGACGCGGCCGCCCCCGATCGGCGCCCCATCGTCCAGGGACGCAGCGACCTGGTGATGAGCGCCAGCGGCGCGGTCGGCGGGGCGCTCGCGGGCGTGGTGCTCGCGGTCGCCGGGTACAGCGGGCTCTCGTTCGCGACGATGGCCCTCGTGGCGACGGTCATCGTCGCCCTCGCGCTGACGCCCCGACGGCCCGCCGTAGACTCGACGGTGTGACCACCCCCGCCTTCTCGACCGCGACCGGCGCCGATGTGCGCGTGCGGTTCTGCCCCTCGCCGACCGGTACCCCGCACGTCGGGCTGATCCGCACCGCCCTGTTCAACTGGGCCTACGCGAAGCACACCAGCGGCACGATGGTGTTCCGCATCGAGGACACCGATCAGGCCCGTGACAGCGAGGAGAGCTACCACCAGCTGCTCGACGCACTGCGCTGGCTCGGCATCACGTGGGACGAGGGCGTCGAGACGGGCGGGCCCCACCCGCCGTACCGGCAGTCGCAGCGCGGGCCGATCTACGCCGAGGTCATCGAGAAGCTCCGCGCGAGCGGCCACCTCTACGAGAGCTTCCTGACGCCGGAGGAGATCGAGGCGAAGAACCTCGAGCTCGGCCGCGACCCCAAGCAGGGCTACGACAACTGGGAGCGCGACCTCACCGACGCGCAGAAGGCCGCCTATCGTGCGGAGGGCCGCGAGCCCGCGCTCCGCCTCCGCGTGCCCGACAGCGACCTCAGCTTCACCGACCTGGTGCGCGGCGAGATCACCTTCCCGGCCGGCAGTTTCGTCGACTTCGTCGTCGTGCGGCCCAACGGCCAGCCGCTGTACACCTTCGTGAACCCCGTCGACGACGCCCTCATGGGCATCACCCACGTGCTGCGCGGCGAGGACCTGCTGTCGTCGACGCCGCGGCAGATCGCGCTCTACCACGCGCTCATCGAGATCGGCGTGGCCACGCATATCCCGCAGTTCGGCCACCTGCCCTACGTCATGGGGGAGGGCAACAAGAAGCTCAGCAAGCGCGACCCCGAGTCGAACCTGTTCCACCATCGCGACCGCGGCTTCATCCCGGAGGGGCTGCTCAACTACCTGTCGCTGCTCGGCTGGTCGCTCGCGCCCGACCGCGACGTCTTCAGCATGGATGAGATGACAGCGGCGTTCGACGTCGCGAACGTCAACCCCAACCCCGCGCGCTTCGACGTGAAGAAGGCCGAGGCTATCAACGGCGACCACGTGCGGCGGCTGCCGCTCGATGAGTTCGTCGAGCGGAGCATCCCGTACTGCTCGGGTGCCGGCCTGTTCAACGATGTTCCGCGCCCGAGCGAGCGCGCCCTGCTCGCCGCGGCGGCGCCGCTCGTGCAGGAGCGCGTGAACCTGCTCGGCGAGGTGCCGGGCATGGTCGGCTTCCTATTCACGGCCGACGACGAGCTCGAGATCGAGCAGGATGCCCGCGCCTCGCTCGGCGACGACGCGGCCGCCGTTCTCGACGCCGGAATCGCCGCGCTCGAGCCGCTCGAGCCCTTCGAGCCCGCGGCCATCGAGGAGGCCCTGCGCGCCGCGCTCATCGACGGGCTCGGTCTGAAGCCGCGCACCGCCTTCGGGCCCTTGCGCGTCGCCGTCTCGGGTCGCCGGGTCAGCCCGCCGCTGTTCGAGTCGATGGAGCTGCTCGGCCGCGACTCGACGCTCGCCCGCCTGCGCGCGCTGCGCGCGACGCTGTAGGACTCAGCGCTTCCGCCCCGCTGCCCCAGATCTGGGGCTGAAGGGCGGTCAGGGCGCGAGATTCTGCCGCTGTGTGGCGAATCTGGCGGGGAACGTCAGCGCGGGGGAGCGGGCATGCGCCGCACGTCGGCGACGCGCTCGGCGATCGCCGTCTGCGCGGGCGGGCGCAGCAGCACCCATGCCACGGCCATGACGACGACGGATGCTCCGAACACGATCGCGCCCACCCAGCTCTCGGCGTCCTCGACACCGGCGTACATCGCGTTGAGGTTCTTCCGGGCGCCGGTCAGCAGCACGAGCCCGACGTGCACGGCCGTGAAGGCCAGGTAGTACCAGAGCACCAGCGCGTGGGTGCGGCGGGCCCAGGTCTCGCTGAGCGGCCCGTGCTCGCGCATCCACCGCTCGGGCCAGACGGGGGAGAGGCGCAGGCCGGTGGCGAGCGCGAGCGGCGCAGCGATCAGCACCGTGGCGCTGTAGACCACCTCCTGCAGGGCGTTGTAGGTGATCCAGCTGTCATGCGCGGGCCAGTCGAGGGAGAGGTACTGGATGCCCGCGGAGACAGCGTTCGGCACCGCCGCCCACTCGGTGGGCAGCAGGCGCGCCCAGTGCCCGCTGACGACGAGCAGCACGAGGTAGACGACCCCGGTCGCGACCCACAGCGTGACGACCACGAGATGCCACCAGGTGTGCAGGCCGAGGCGCTTCGGCGCGCGGGCCGGGTTCAGCCGCCACAGGGCGGTCGCGCGCCGCGTCACGAACGCCGGCGGGCGGGTCTTGGCGCGCAGGTGAAGGGCCGAGCTCACGATGAAGAGCAGGAAGAAGCCGTTGAGGAAGTGCGTCCAGCCGAGCCAGACGGGGAAGCCCTCGGGCGTGCCCGGAAGGGGCGCGACGGTGCCCGGGTGGTCGGCGAGGAAGGCGATGCCGGCCTCGGTGCCGCGCCACCAGCGTGCGAGCAGCACCGCGGCGATGAGCGCGACCAGAGCGAGGCCCGCGGCGACGGCGATCGTGCGCGCCCGTGCACGGGGTCGGGGACTCGCGGAAGGCACCCCTCTACGCTAGTCGCGTGAGCGATCGACATCCGCACCGACCCGAGTGGGTGCGCTGGCTCCCGGCGATGATCCTCGGCGTGATCATCCTGGGCGTCACGGTCTTCGGCGTGGTCGCCGTGCCGCGCCTCGCCGCCGACCCCGGCCCGGCCGCCACCGATCAGGTCACCGACCTCAACTGGTCCGTCTTCACCGAGGAGGGTCTGGCCTACATCGAGGACGCCCGCACCCCGCGCATCGACCTCAGCGACCCGCCCATCGCGGCCGCCCCACTGGGGCTGCCCGCGAGCGGCGAACTCACCGTCGGCCCGCACCGCACGCTGCTCGACTACCGGCTGGTGCTCATCGCCTCGGAGGACCAGGCCAACGGGGCGCTCTTCGTCACGCCGGGCTTCACGCTCTCGACCCGCGATGGCCGTCTCGTGTCGCTGCGCATCGAGGAGCGCGGGGGTCGCGACTTCCGGCAGACCTACCTGCTCGTCGCGGAGCGCTCCGCCGACTACGGCTTCACCCCGCCCGCGTCGGCCCGGCTGGCTGAGGCGATCAGCGAGGCGCGCAACGCGGGGACCCCCGTCACGGTGCGATCCGACCGCGGCACGAGCGCCGGCATGGGCATCATGGCCGAGATCACCTGCTTCGGCGCGGGCGTCTGCACGGTGTCGTACATCGTGACTCCGGGCTTAGGGTAAACTCGCTACTCGGCCCGGTCGCGGGCCGCTTCAGCGCGAGATCCGGCCTCCGGATGCGCCGCTGATGGGGTGTGGTGTAATTGGCAACACGGCTGATTCTGGTTCAGTTGTTCTTGGTTCGAGTCCAGGCACCCCAGCTCTGATCCTCTCTGCGGGCCTCTCTGCAGGCTCCGCTGCCGCGTGTTCCGGAGCCTCAGCGGCCGCGTACCCTCGAGCCATGCGCCTCGGAGTCATCGACGTCGGCTCGAACACCGTCCACCTGCTGATCGTCGACGCGCATCCCGGCGCCAGCCCGGTGCCGTTCCACTCGCAGCGCTCGACCCTGCGGCTCATGCGCTACCTCGACGACGCGGGAGCGATCACCGAGGAGGGGCAGCGGTTGCTCGTCGATGCCATCCGCGAGGCGGTCGAGGCGGTCGCCGCGATCGGTGTCGACGACCTGATCGGCACGGCCACCTCGGCGATCCGCGAGGCGGCGAACGGCGAGCAGGTGCTCGCCCGCATCGCGGCGGAGGCGGGCATCGAGCTGCAGGTGCTCACCGGGGACGACGAGGCGCGCATCACCATGCTCGCCGTGCGCCGCTGGTTCGGCTGGTCGGCCGGGGAGATCCTGCTCTTCGACATCGGCGGCGGCTCGTTCGAGATAGCCCAGGGGGCCGACGAGTACCCCGACGTGCAGGTCTCGCTGCCGCTCGGCGCCGGGCGTACGACCATCGGCTACCTGCGCGACGACCCACCCGCCCGCGAGGCGGTCTCGGCCCTGCGCGCTCACGCGCGCGCCGAGTTCACGGCGGTGCGCGAGCGGCTGTTCGCCGATCGCCCCACCCCGACCCGCGTCGTCGGCACCTCGAAGACGATCCGCTCGCTCGCCCGGCTGGTGGGCGGCCCCGCCGACCCCGTCACCGGGCAGCTCGCTCCGATCCACTACACGGGCCTGCGCGAGTGGGAGCCGACGCTGCGCGAGATGCCCTCTGAGGTGCGCCAGTACCTGCCGGGCATCACGCCCGAGCGCGGCTACCAGATCCTCGCCGGCGCGATCGTGCTGCGCACGGCGATGAAGGTGTTCGAGGTGTCGACCCTCACGGTGTCGCCCTGGGCGCTGCGCGAAGGCATCGTCATGCGGTACATGGACGCGCTCGACGTGCAGCGCTAGACCTCGGTGTCACTCGGGCTCGGGTTCGCTCGGGCTCGAGTTTCCTCCGGCTCGAGCGTGCGCGCGAGCGCGGCCCCCGCATCCCGCAGCCAGGGCGTCGGGTCGGCGATCGCCGCCTCCGACGACCGGGCGAGCGCAGTCAGGGTGATCACCCGCCGCTCGGCTGCCGCGTCGGGGTCGGCCTGCCCCGCGACGATCGCGACA
>JAIWOM010000116.1 GCA_020216895.1 Microcella sp. | reverse complement strand
GGCGATCCTGTTCGCCGGAGCCGCCCGCGTCGACGACATCGACGCACCCCTCACCCTCACCGCCGAGCGGGCGCGAGCCGCGGCGATCGCGCTCGGCGCTCGGCGCGTGGTCGGGCTGCACGTCGACCAGTGGACGCACTTCAGCGAGGGCCGCGAGGCCCTCGAGCGGGAGTTCGCCGGGCTCGAGTCGCCCGCGGGCGGCCCGCTGCTCGCCGCCACGCCGACGGGCGCCCGCACCGAGGTCGCCCTCTAGCGCGAGCCCCGCATCCGTCACGGGGGCATTGAGCGGTATCCACGGGTAGCCGCGCTGTCGGCATCAGCGAGGCGTCACAGCAACGATGCGTTCACCCTTCCAGATCTGCGGATCAACGTGAACGGAGTTCAGTCGCATCCGCAGATGTGGAAGGCGCGTCGCAGGGAGTCACCAGGGGCTTCACTCCTTCGGCGAATGCGCTATCCGACGAATCCGTATCCCCGAGTTGAGATACAACGCGCCGAGGAGAAGCCATGCCGCGAACGACATGATGTCCTCGGCCACGCTGAACTCGCTGACCGGAGCAGTCACGAGATAGATCACGAGGACGACGGCCGACAGCACCGCGACACCGAAGCTCAAGCGGTAACGGCCCGTGAACTGCCACCACGGTCGAGGGGCAGTTCTTTCCCCGGGAACTCGGATGATGCGCGCACCCACAACAAGAAATGGCAGAGACGAAGCGAGAGCCGCCGCGAGAGCGACCTCGCCGGACGAACCGGCGAGGAGGAGCAGCGCCTCGATGGGCCAGCCCACCAGGACGCCAACGGCGACGAACAAAGCCTTGACCCACCACGTTCTGATGCGCCACGGCTTCCAGGTCGCGGTGAAGCTCTAGAAGTCGGTGTTCAGCGGGTGCGCGCCGACGCGCTGGTCACGGTCGCAGGCCGCGATCGTCGCCATCTCGTCGGCCGACAGCTCGAAGTCGAACACGTCGGCGTTCTCGATGAGGCGCTCGCGGCGGGTCGTCTTCGGGAAGACGATGAGGCCCTCCTGCAGGTGCCAACGGATGGCGATCTGCTGCACGCTCTTGCCGTGGCGCGCGGCGATCGCGGCGAAGCCGGGCAGCTCGGCGAGGTCGTAGTTGCCGCTGCCGAGCGGGCTCCACGACTCGGTGCGGATGCCCCGGGCCTCCTGGAAGGCGCGCAGCTCGCGCTGCTGGAAGGCGGGGTGCAGCTCGATCTGGTTGACGACCGGCACGACATCCGTCGCCGCTGCGAGGTCGTCGAGGTGCGTCTGCAGGAAGTTCGAGACACCGATCGAGCGGGTCAGGCCCGCCTCACGCAGCTCGATGAGGGCCTCCCAGGTCTCGACGTGCTTGCCGTACTTCGGGGCCGGCCAGTGGATCAGGTACAGATCGACCTGCTCGAGGCCCAGCCGCTCGAGGCTCGCCTCGAGCGCGGCACGGGCGGTGTCGCGACCCTGGTCGCTGTTCCACAGCTTCGTCGTGATGAACAGCTCGTCGCGCGGAATGCCGCTCGTGGCGATCGCGCGGCCGACGCCCGTCTCGTTCTTGTAGACGCGGGCGGTATCGATGTGGCGGTAGCCGACCTCGATCGCCTCGCTGACGACGCGCTCGGCGACGTCGTCGTCGACCTGCCAGACGCCGAGCCCGAACTGCGGGATGCTCGTGCCGTCGTGGAGCGTGAGGTGCGGGGTGGGGATCGCGTCAGTCATCCCGCCATTCTCCCCTACGGACGCTGGGGAACCTCGCGCTCGTCAGGGCCCGTATAGACACTGAGCGGGCGGATGAGCGCGTTGGCGGCGAGCTGCTCGCGCACGTGCGCCGTCCAGCCCGTCACGCGCGCGGCGATGAAGAGCGGCGTGAAGATCTCGGTCTCGAAGCCCATCAGGTCGTAGGCCGGGCCCGAGGGGTAGTCGAGGTTCGGCTTGATGCCCTTCGCGGCATCCATCGCCTGCTCGAGCGCCGTGTACAGCTTCATGACCTCGGGCCGTTCGTAGTGCGCGACCAGGGTCTCGAGCGCGGCCTTCATCGTGGGGACGCGCGAGTCGCCGTTCTTGTAGACCCGGTGGCCGAAGCCCATGATCTTGCGCTTCGCGGCGAGGGCGTCGGCGAGCCACCCGGCCGCCGCATCCGCCGTGCCGACCTCGCGGAAGACGTGCGTGACGGCCTCGTTGGCACCACCGTGCAGGGGGCCCTTGAGCGCCCCGATCGCACCCGTGACCGCCGAGTAGACGTCGCTGAGCGTCGAGGCGATGACGCGGGCGGTGAACGTCGAGGCGTTGAACGAGTGCTCGGCGTACAGGATCATCGACACATCGAAGGCCTCCACCACGACCAGCTCGGGCACCTCGCCGAACGTCATGTGCAGGAAGTTCGCCGAGTAGCCGAGGTCGTCGCGGGGCTCGACGAGCTCCTGGTCGCGCATCCGCCGCTGGGCGTACGCGACGATCGCCGGCAGCTGCGCCCACAGACGGATGCTCCGCTCGAGCGTGAGGGCGCCGTCGATCCACGAGCCGTTGTCGGTGAGCGTGCCGTCGAGGGCGCCGAGCACGCTGACGGCGGTGCGCACGACGTCCATGGGATGCGCGGCGCGGGGCAGCGCATCCATCGCGTCCTTCACCGTCGGGTGCAGGGCGCGGAGCGAGCGCTCGAGCGTCTCGAACTCCGCGAGCTGGGCCGCGTCGGGCAGCTCACCGTGCCACAGCAGGTAGGCGACCTCCTCGGCCGTGCAGCGCTCGGCGAGCTGCTGCACCGGGTAGCCGCGGTACAGCAGCGAGTTCGTGTCGGGGTTGACCTTGCTGATGGCGGTCGCGTCGACCACGACCCCGGCGAGGCCCTTCTTGATGTCGTCGAGCACGGTTCTCTCCTTGTGGGTCAGAGGCCGGTGGAGTTTCCAGGCCGCGTTCAGAGGCCGGTGTACGTGAAGATGCCCGCGTCGAAGGCGTTGTACGCCTCGTAGTCGAGCAGATCGTAGAGCCTGCCTCGAGTCTGCATGGTGGGGACCTCGCCGTCGAGGGTCCCGGTCGACTGCAGCGTGTCGAGCGCCCGCTCGATCGCGCCGAAGGCGACGCGCAGCAGCGAGACGGGGTGGATGACCATGTTCACCCCGACGTCGGCGAGCTGCTGGTGGGTGAACAGCTCGCTCTTGCCGAACTCGGTCATGTTGGCGAGGATCGGCACGCTGACGGCCTTCCGCATCTGCTCGAACTCCGCGAGCGTGGCCATCGCCTCGGGGAAGATCGCGTCGGCGCCGGCGGCCTCGAGCGCCTTCGCACGATCGATCGCCGCGTCCATCCCCTCCACACCGCGGATGTCGGTGCGCGCCATGATCACGAGGTCGGGGTCACGGCGCGCGTCGACGGCCGCGCGGATGCGCTTGACCGCCGTGTCGAGGTCGACGACGGCCTTGCCGTCGAGGTGCCCGCAGCGCTTCGGGTTGACCTGGTCCTCGAGGTGCAGCCCGGCGACGCCGGCATCCTCCAGCTCGTGGATCGTGCGGGCGACGTTCATCGGCTCGCCGAATCCGGTGTCGGCATCGACGAGGGTCGGCAGGTCGCTCATGCGGCTGATCTGGTGGGCGCGGTGGGCCACCTCGCTCAGGGTCGTGAGGCCGATGTCGGGCAGGCCGAGCTCGGCCGCCATGACGGCGCCCGAGATGTAGGCGCCGTCGAAGCCCTTGTCCTGGATCAGTCGCACGCTGAGCGGGGTGAAGGCTCCGGGGAACACTTGCAGGCGTCCGCTCGCGAGCCCGGCCCGGAAGGCCTGGCGGCGCTGGCTCGGGGTGGTGGTGGTCGACAGCATCAGAAGAGTCCCTTCGGGGATGCGGGCAGCGGCCGCGCGGCCGTCACGGTGAGGCCGCCGAGCTCGGCCGGGGTCAGCTCGGGCAGGCGCTGGGCGACATCGAGGAAGCGGTCGATCTCGTCGGGGGCGAGGATGCCCTCCGCGAGCATCCGGAACTTGGTGACGTAGTCGGCGCGGGCGAAGGGCCGCGCGCCCAGCGGGTGCGCGTCGGCGACGGCGATCTCGTCGACCACGCGCTCGCCGTTCGTCAGCTCGATCTCGATGCGCCCGCCGAACGCCTTCTCGCTCAGGTCGAGCGAGTGGTAGCGGCGCGTCCACTCCGGGTCCTCCACCGTCGTGATCTTGTGCCAGAGCTCGACCGTGTCGGGGCGGGCCGCGCGCTCGGGGGCGTACGAGTCGACGTGGTGCCAGCGGCCGTCCTGCAGGGCGACGGCGACGATGTACGGGATCGAGTGGTCGAGCGTCTCGCGGCTGGCGGTCGGGTCGTACTTCTGCGGGTCCTTCGAGCCGGAGCCGATCACGTAGTGCGTGTGGTGGCTGGTGTGGAGCACGATCTGCGTCACGTTCGCCGGGTCGCGCAGCTCGGGGCGCTCGGTGCCGAGGCGGCGGGCGAGGTCGATCCAGGCCTGCGCCTGGTACTCGGCCGAGTGCTCCTTCGTGTAGCTGTCGAGGATGCCCGTGAGCGGCTCGCCGCTGTCGGGCAGCGGCACCTCGTAGCGGGCGCTCGGGCCGCTCAGCAGCCAGGCGATGACGCCGTCCTCGCCCTCATAGATGGGGCTCGGGCTGGTCTGGCCTCGCAGGGCCCGGTCGACGGCCTCGACGGCCATCTTTCCGGCGAAGGCGGGGGCGTGCGCCTTCCAGGTCGAGATCTCGCCCTTGCGCGACTGCCGCGTGGCGGTCGTGGTGTGCAGGGCCTGGCCGATGGCCTGGAAGATCGTCTCCGTCGGCAGGCGCAGCAGCGTGCCGATGCCGGCGGCGGCGCTGGGGCCGAGGTGCGCGACGTGGTCGATCTTGTGCTCGTGCAGGCAGATGGCGCGCACGAGGTCGATCTGGATCTCGTAGCCGGTCAGCAGCCCCTTGAGCAGCTGGGCCCCGTCGGCGCCGGTGTGCTGGGCGACGGCGAGGATCGGCGGGATGTTGTCGCCGGGGTGCGAGTAGTCGGCGGCGAGGAAGGTGTCGTGGTAGTCGAGCTCGCGCACGGCGACGCCGTTGGCCCAGGCGGCCCATTCGGGGCTCGCGCGGCGGTCAGCGGCAAGCCCGAACACGGTCGCGCCGGGCGTGTACGGGTGCGCTTCCGACTGCCCGCGCGCACTGACGACGGGGGCGCGCTCAAGGCTGGCGACGGCGACCGAGGCGTTGTCGATGACGCGGTTGATGACCATGTCGACGGCCGCGTCGTCGAGCGGGCGATCCTGCTCGGCGGCGAGCGCGGCGAGCTTGCCGGCAAGCTGCTCGGCGGGCGGCAGGTGCTCGCTGCTGGCGTGCGTGCGCACGGTGTGGGTGGTGGTCATGGAATCTCCCTGTGCTCGGTCGTGGCGCCGCTGCGCGGCAGGTGGCGGTGGATGCTCGTGAGGGCTTCGTGCAGGTGCAGCCGGGTGGCGGCGGCCGCGCGTTCGGGGTCGCCGTCGGCGATGGCGCGCGCGATGGCGGCGTGCTCGGCGGCGCT
>JAIWOM010000115.1 GCA_020216895.1 Microcella sp. | reverse complement strand
CGACGTCGGCTCCGGCCGGTGCGGAGCCGTACCCCGGCTCGGCCCCCTCGTTCCCCGGTGCGGCGCCTGCCTACCCGGCGCAGTCGGCGCCCGCGCCGACGAGCTACCCCGCTCCGCAGACCCCGCCTCCCGGGCAGTTCCCGGGCTACGGCTCCTGATCGATACCCGGCCCCGGCCGGTCAGCAGAGGAGCGCGACGGTGACCGAGTCGCGCTCCTTTCCTGTTCCCCCCGGCCGTGCGGGCGAGCGCGTCGATGTCGCGCTCGCCGCGCTGCTGGGCTTCTCCCGCTCCCAGGCGGCCGAGATCGCCGACGCCGGGGGTGTGACGCTCGATGGTCGCACGGTCGGCAAGTCCGACCGCGTCGTCGCGGATGCCTGGCTCGAGGTCACGTGGGAGCCGCGTCGCCCGGTCACCATCGAGCCGATCCCGGTCGCCGACCTCCGCATCATCCATGACGATGACGACCTCGTCGTCGTGGACAAGCCGGTCGGCGTCGCCGCCCATCCGTCGCTCGGCTGGGACGGCCCGACGGTGATCGGAGCGCTGGCGGCCGCCGGCTTCCGCATCGCGACCTCCGGGCCGCCCGAGCGGGCCGGGATCGTGCACCGGCTCGACGCCGGCACGAGCGGGCTGATGGTCGTGGCGAAGTCCGAGCACGCCTACCGCGAGCTGAAGCGCCAGTTCCACGATCGCGAGGTGGAGAAGATCTACCACGCGGTCGTGCAGGGGCATCCCGACCCGCTCTCCGGCACCATCGACGCGCCCATCGGCCGGCACCCCGGCAGCGCCTGGAAGTTCGCCGTCGTGGCCGACGGCAAGCCCTCCGTGACCCACTACGACACCCTGGAGGCCTTCCCCGCCGCCTCCCTGCTCGAGATCCACCTGGAGACCGGGCGCACGCATCAGATCCGCGTCCACATGGCCGCGCAGCGGCACCCCTGCGTGGGCGATGCGATGTACGGCGCCGACCCGCGCCTGAGCGCGCGTCTCGGCCTCGAGCGGCAGTGGCTGCACGCCATGCGGCTCGCGTTCCGGCATCCGTCGACCGGCGAATGGAGCGCGCACGAATCGGTGTACCCGGCCGATCTGCAGCACGCGCTCGACGTGCTCCGCGCGGCCTGAGATCGCCGCCGGGCGACCTAGACTGGGGGCTCAGACCGTTCCCCCGGAGGTGCCGTGACCACTCGAGCCGACTCGTTCGTCCACCTTCACGTGCACAGCGAGTACTCGATGCTGGACGGCGCCGCGCGGGTGAAACCCCTGATCAGCGAGGCGATCGCGCAGGGGATGCCCGCCATCGCGGTCACCGACCACGGCAGCATGTTCGGAGCGTTCGACTTCTGGAAGACGGCCACCGAGGCCGGCATCAAGCCGATCATCGGCATCGAGGCCTATCTCACCCCGGGAACCCACCGCACGGACAAGACCCGCGTGAAGTGGGGCGTCGGCGGCGAGGACGACGTCTCCGGCTCGGGCGCCTACACGCACCTCACGATGCTCGCCGCGAGCACCGAGGGCATGCACAACCTGTTCCGGCTGTCGTCGCTGGCCTCGATCGAGGGCTACTACTTCAAGCCGCGCATGGACCGAGAGCTGCTCTCGCGCTACGCCTCCGGCATCATCGCCACGACCGGCTGCGTCAGCGGCGAGGTGCAGACCCGCCTGCGGCTCGGCGACTACGAGAAGGCGCGCGAGGCCGCCGCAGAGTTCCGCGACATCTTCGGCGCCGAGAACTACTTCGTCGAGATCATGGACCACGGCCTGCCGATCGAGCGCCGCACCATGACCGAGCTGATCCGCCTGGCGAAGGACCTCGGGCTGCCGCTCGTGGCGACGAACGACCTGCACTACACGCACGCCGCCGACGCCGGCTCGCACGCCGCCCTGCTGTGCGTGCAGTCCGGCTCGACCCTCGACGACCCGAACCGCTTCAAGTTCGACTCCGACGAGTTCTACCTGAAGACCCCGGCCCAGATGCGCGAGCTCTTTCGCGACTACCCGGAGGCCTGCGACAACACGCTGCTGATCGCCGAGCGCGCCGACGTCGCCTTCAACACGAACGCCAACTACATGCCGCGGTACCCCGTGCCCGAGGGGGAGACCGAGGACAGCTGGTTCATCAAGGAGGTCGAGCGCGGCCTCGCGGTGCGGTACCCGGGCGGGGTTCCGGATGCGGTGCGCGAGCGCGCCGAGTACGAGATCGGCGTCATCACGCAGATGGGCTTCTCGGGCTACTTCCTCGTCGTCGCCGACTTCATCAACTGGTCGAAGAACAACGGCATCCGCGTCGGCCCCGGCCGCGGCTCCGGTGCCGGGTCGATGGCCGCCTACGCGATGCGCATCACCGACCTCGACCCGCTCGAGCACGGCCTCATCTTCGAGCGCTTCCTCAACCCCGACCGCGTCTCGATGCCCGACTTCGACGTCGACTTCGACGACCGCCGCCGCGGCGAGGTGATCCGCTACGTGACCGAGAAGTACGGCGACGAGCGGGTGGCCCAGATCGTCACCTACGGCACGATCAAAGCGAAGCAGGCGCTCAAGGACAGCTCGCGCGTGCTCGGCTTCCCGTTCGGGATGGGGGAGAAGCTCACCAAGGCGATGCCGCCCGCGGTGATGGGCAAGGACATGCCGCTCTCGGGCATCCTCGACCCCACCGACAAGCGCTACAAGGAGGCCGCGGACTTCCGCGCCATCATCGAGGTCGATGCCGAGGCGCGTCGCGTGTTCGACACGGCCCTCGGTCTCGAGAACCTCAAGCGCCAGTGGGGCGTCCACGCGGCCGGCGTGATCATGTCCAGCGAGCCGCTGATCGACATCATCCCGATCATGAAGCGCGAGCAGGACGGCCAGATCGTCACGCAGTTCGACTATCCCGCCTCCGAGGCTCTCGGCCTGGTCAAGATGGACTTCCTCGGCCTGCGGAACCTCACGATCATCGATGACGCGCTCGACAACATCGAGTCCAACCGCGGTGTCCGGCTCGTGCTCGAAGACCTGACTCTCGACGACCCGGCCGCCTACGAGCTCATGGCCCGCGGCGACACCCTCGGGGTCTTCCAGCTCGACGGCGGGCCGATGCGCTCGCTGCTGCGCATGATGAAGCCCGACAACTTCGAGGACATCTCGGCGGTGCTCGCGCTCTACCGGCCGGGCCCGATGGGCGCCGACTCGCACACCAACTACGCGCTGCGCAAGAACGGGCGCCAGGAGATCACGCCCATCCACCCCGAGCTGGCCGAGCCGCTCAAGGAGGTGCTGGGCGGCACCTACGGCCTGATCGTGTACCAGGAGCAGGTGATGGAGATCGCCCAGAAGCTCGCCGGCTACACGCTCGCCCAGGCCGACCTCCTGCGCCGCGCCATGGGCAAGAAGAAGAAGGAGGAGCTGGACAAGCAGCTCGAGAACTTCACCGCGGGCATGGTCGCGAACGGCTACTCGGTCGACGCGGTGAACACCCTCTGGGAGATCCTGGTCCCGTTCTCCGACTACGCCTTCAACAAGGCCCACTCCGCCGCCTACGGCGTCGTCTCGTACTGGACGGCGTACCTGAAGGCGCACTACCCGGCCGAGTACATGGCGGCGCTGCTGACGAGCGTCGGCGACTCGAAGGACAAGATGGCGGTCTACCTCAACGAGTGCCGCCGCATGGGTATCACCGTGCTGCCGCCCGACGTCAACGAGTCGATCGGCTTCTTCGCCGCCGTCGGCGACGACATCCGCTTCGGCCTGGGCGCCGTGCGCAACGTCGGGTTCTCGGTCGTCGAGCACATCCGGGCCGCGCGCGAGCAGAAGGGCCGCTTCACCGGCTTCCACGACTTCCTGAAGAAGGTGCCTGCGCCGGTCGTGAACAAGCGCACCATCGAGTCGCTCATCAAGGCGGGGGCGTTCGACTCGCTCGGGGCGACGCGCCGCGCCCTCATGGAGATCCACGAGAGCGCCGTCGAGGCCGCGGTGAAGGAGAAGCGCGCCGAAGAGGTCGGCGACATCGGCTTCGACTTCGACAGCCTGTTCGACGAGCCCGAGCAGAGCACCGAGCACATCCCCGACCGTCCGGAGTGGACGAAGAAGGACAAGCTCGCCTTCGAGCGCGAGATGCTCGGCCTCTACGTCTCCGACCACCCGCTCGCCGGCCTCGAGCGCGCTCTCGCGCAGCACGCCGGCACGAGCATCGCCGAGCTCAACGACAACCCGCCCGCCGACGGCGAGCAGGTCACCGTGGCCGGCCTCATCACGAGCGTGCAGCATCGGGTGGCGCGGCAGTCGGGCAACCCCTACGGCATGATCACGCTCGAGGACTTCGGCGGCGAGCTCACGATCATGTTCCTCGGCAAGACCTACCTCGAGTTCGGGTCGAAGCTGGCCGCCGACAGCATCGTCGTCGTGCGCGGACGGGTCAACCACCGCGACGACGGCATCACGCTGCAGGCGATGACCCTGCAGCAGCCCGACTTCGGCGTCACGACCGAGAGCGGCCCGCTCACGCTGACGGTGCGCGAGCAGCGGGCCACGGTCGAGGTCGTGAGCGAACTGGATGCGGTGCTCGCGCGGCACCGCGGCTCGACCGAGGTCCGGCTCCGGCTGGTGCGCGATGACACCGCCCGCATCTTCGAGCTGCCGCACCGCGTCGAGCCCTCGGCGGGGTTCTTCGGCGAGGTGAAGAGCCTGCTCGGCCCGCGCGCGCTGGCCTAGCCGCCGTCGCGGCTCTGGTCTCCGTTACAGGTGCTCGCCGAGCGCCCGAAAGGCGCGCTCGTGGTACAGCAGCGGCTCGTCGGGGTCGCCGAGGGCGCCCTCCTCGATCTGCACCGCGATCATCGCATTGTCCGCGACCGACGTGCGCGCGACGATCGTGCCCACCATCCAGGCGGTGACGCCCTTCAGGAGGGGCAGGCCGAACGGCCCCGGCTCCCAGTGGTCGCCGTCGAAGCGCTTCGCGTTGTCCCCGGCCATGATCTTGGCGACCGCGAGGTCGTCGAGACCGAGCATGTGGATGGCGACGCGGTCGGTCCCCTCGATCGCCGGCCATGAGCTCGCCGTGCGCGCCATGTTGAAGGTCGCCATCGGCGGCGTCGCCGCGAGCGAGGCGAGC
Organism: Microcella sp.; assembly: GCA_020216895.1. Lineage (GTDB taxonomy): Bacteria > Actinomycetota > Actinomycetes > Actinomycetales > Microbacteriaceae > Microcella. Next base: position 404 of record JAIWOM010000115.1, on the reverse strand, counting down.
GAGGTGGCCGTGAAGCCGACCGGCCGGCCATCGGGGGTGAGCGCGGTGATCACCGCGACCCCCGCGGCATGGCGGCGGAAGGCCTGGGCGAAGGCGTCGAAACCGGTGGCGTCGGGAGCGGTGGTCATCACGGTCAATGCAACCGCATCGACGCCCGGGTATTCCCGAGGCTGGCCGCGGATAGGCTGATTCCGCCATGATGCGAACCCTCGATCTCCGCGGCCGCTCCCTGACCACTGCCGAGCTGCTCGCCGTCGTTCCGCGCGCCGCGAGCGACGTCGGCTCTGCCGTCGACGCCGTCGATGCGCTGATCGCCGAGGTGCGCGAGCGCGGCAGCGCCGCCCTGCTCGACCAGGCCGAGCGCTTCGACCGCGTGCGCCCGACGAGCATCCGCGTGCCCGCCG
>JAIWOM010000114.1 GCA_020216895.1 Microcella sp. | reverse complement strand
CATCGCCGTGACCGGCGAGAGCGCCGGAGGCGGGCTCGCCGCATCCCTCGCCCTGCGCGCCCGCGATCGCGGCGAGATCGCGCTGGCAGGTCAGGCGCTGCTGTATCCGATGCTGGATGATCGCACCGGGCAGGCCGCCGCCGCCCACCCGCGCATGCTGCGGCTGTGGAACCCGCGCAGCAACCGCCTCGGCTGGGGCATGTACCTCGGCGCGGGCACGAAGGGGCCCGAAGCGACGCCGCTCAGCGCCGACGAGCTCGCTCTCGCCGTGCCGGCGCGCCGGGCCGAGCAGGGGCCTGCTGCGCTGACGGGTCTGCCGCCGACGTGGATCGCCGTCGGCACCCTCGACCTCTTCCACGCCGAAGACGTCGAGTACGCGCGCCGCCTCACCGAGGCGGGGATCCCCACCGAGCTGCACGTCATCGAGGGCGCCTACCACGGCTTCGACGCCGCCGAGCCGGACGCCGGGGTCTCGCGCGACACCGTGCAGCGCCAGCTCGACGCCCTGCGCGGGATGCTCGGCGTCGCGTGACGCAGTGTGCCTCCAGCGGCATGTGCCGCGAGAGGCACATTGCGAAAAAAGGGGGCGACAGCCGCCGCCGAGCACGAGCGCAGAAAAGCTCGCGCCGAGCATCCCGCGATCAGGCCGCGAGCGGCGCCAGGTACTCGTTCCAGTCGGGTTGCGGGCGCTCGATGCCCCGCACCAGCCAGGCGGTGCCGTGCGGCGCCTTGGGCACGACCCGCAGCTGCCAGCGCATCTCGGCCGGCGTGCGGTCGCCCTTCACGTTGTTGCAGCGCAGGCAGCAGGCGACCAGGTTCTCCCACGAGTCAGCACCGCCGCGCGATCGCGGCATCACGTGGTCGATCGTCGAAGCCGAAGCGCCGCAGTAGGCGCAGCGGTGGCCATCGCGCCGCAGCACCCCGCGGCGGGTCAGCGGCACCTGCCGCGAGTGCGGCACGCGCACGTACCGTCGGAGCACGATCACGCTCGGGCGATCCCACCGATCGTCGATGCCGAAGACCGGATGCTCACCATCCGTCTCCAGCACCGTCGCCTTGCCGTTCATGACGAGCACGAGGGCTCGGCGGAAGGACACGACGGCGAGGGGCTCATAGCCCGCGTTGAGAACGAGAGTGCGCATCGACGGCTCCTGTCGAACGGGCCCGCATGGCCTGCGGGCGTTCTTTCCGGGGTCGTGGCGCCTCTTCGACCGAGGCCGCGCCTGCCCTCACGGGCACAAAAAAAGCACTGTCGTCGAGACGACAGTGCTCATCGCGCGGGGCCGCGACACGGCGCGACCCAGCGAGCGCGGACGGCTATCCGGAAGCCGGCGCGCGCATCCACGGTTTGGATGTCGTGCCGCCTGTCCATGACGCCTCCTCGGGTGCCGGAGCGGCACCACGGGGTCAGGGTAACCCACGCGGGTAACGAAACCGTGAACGGTCGCGCGCGTCGCGTCACCCCCACATGTGGTGGTGGAGGCCTACTCGGCGACGTAGATGTGCTGCGCGACCTCGGCCGGAAGGTCGATGCCCTCGGCGCGGCCGACCACCTCGACGGCGACGTAGCCGTTCGGCTCGGGCCGGAACCGCGCGACCGCACCCGGCGTCACGCCGGCCTCGTGCAGCTGGTGCAGCAGGTCGGGGTCGACCTGCACGGGCTCGGCCAGACGGCGGATCGTGCCCTCGCGCGCGCCCGCCGCGGCGGCGTGGGTCAGCGAGATGACCCCGTCGAGGAAGGCGTTCGCCGCCGAGCCGCCGATCTCCTCCAGCCCCGGGATCGGGTTGCCGTACGGCGACTCGACCGGGTCGCCGAGCAGTTCGAGGATGCGGCGCTCGACCTGCTCGCTCATCACGTGCTCCCAGCGGCAGGCCTCGTCGTGCACCAGGGCCCACTCGAGCCCGATGACATCGGCGAGCAGGCGCTCGGCGAGCCGGTGCTTGCGCATGACCGCCACCGCCTTCGCCCGGCCGTCGTCGGTGAGCTGCAGGTGCCGGTCGCCCTCGACGCGCACGAGCCCGTCGCGCTCCATGCGCGCGATCGTCTGCGACACGGTCGGGCCGGAGTGCCCGAGGCGCTCGCTGATGCGCGCGCGCAGCGGGGTGATCTGCTCCTCCTCGAGGTCGAGGATCGTGCGCAGATACATCTCGGTCGTGTCGACGAGATCGGTCATGGCACCCCTCCTCTCCGGTCAGCCGGGCGCCTCGAGTGAGGCTTGCCTAGCCTAATCGACCCGGCCGAGCGGGCGGGCGGAGCGGACGATGGGGCGGGCGGAGCGGCCGTGCGTGCTCGGTACGATGAACGAATGGCCGACATCACGATCCCCGCCGAGCTCCTTCCCGCCGACGGGCGCTTCGGATGCGGACCCTCCAAGGTCCGGAACGAGCAGCTGGCCGACCTCGCCGCGGCGGCGAGCATCCTGGGCACCTCGCACCGTCAGGCCCCCGTCAAGCAGCTGGTGGGTCGCGTGCGGGCGCAGCTGAGCGAGCTGTTCCGCCTGCCCGAGGGCTACGAGGTGGTGCTCGGCAACGGCGGCTCGACCGCGTTCTGGGATGTCGCGGCCGCCGGCCTCATCCAGCGCCGCAGCGCGCACCTCGACTTCGGCGAGTTCGGGTCGAAGTTCGTCGCCTCCGCCTCGGCGCCGTGGCTCGAGACCCCGCACGTCGTGCAGACCCCGGGCGGTACGCGCGGCACCCTCACCGAGGTCGAGGGCGTCGACGTCTACGCCTACCCGCACAACGAGACCTCGACCGGTGTGAGCGCGCCCGTGCGGCGGTTCGGCCGCGCGCCCGAGGCGCTGACGGTGGTCGACGCGACGAGCGCGGCCGGCGGCATCGACTTCGACGTCACCGAGACCGACGTCTACTACTTCGCCCCGCAGAAGAACTTCGCGGGCGACGGCGGCCTGTGGTTCGCCCTGATGAGCCCCGCGGCGATCGAGCGCGCGTACGCGATCGCCGGGTCGGGCCGGTACATCCCGCCGTTCCTCTCGCTGACGGCGGCGATCGACAACTCGCGCCTCGACCAGACGCTCAACACGCCCGCGCTGGCGACGCTCGTCCTGCTCAACAGCCAGCTGCGGTGGATGCTCGCCTCCGGCGGCCTGTCGTGGGCGGCCGCGCGCACGCACGAGAGCGCGTCGCACCTCTACGGCTGGGCCGACGCGCACCCGCTCGCCTCCCCGTTCGTGACCGACCCGGAGCACCGCTCGCCGGTCGTCGTCACCATCGACTTCGACGAGTCGGTCGACGCGGCACGGCTCGCGAGCGTGCTGCGCGCGAACGGCATCGTCGACACCGAGCCCTACCGCAAGCTCGGCCGCAACCAGCTGCGCATCGCGACCTTCGTCGCCGTCGAGCCCGACGACATCCGGCAACTCACGCGCAGCATCGACTTCGTGCTCGAGCGCCTGGCCGACTGAGCCGGAACAGCAGCAGACCTGTCACACTGAGCCCATGAGGCTGATCGTGCCGCACGACGAGCGCCGCCCGCACCCCGAGCCGGTCCCGACGAACGACGCGCTCGCCTTCGGAGCCGGGCTCATGCTGTGGCTGCTCGCCCTCGTCATCGTTCTCGGGATGACCGCTCTCGGCGCGATGCCCTCGAGCCCGACCGTGCTCGGCACGATCGCCGTCGGGCTCGTGCTCGGTGCCCTCGGGCTGGCCGTCTCGCGCCGCCGCCCGCGCTGACCGATGCCCTCAGCGGCGCGTGCCGCAGACGTGGTGCGCCGTTTCTGTCATGAGGCCAGCAAAGTTTCACGCCTCACGACAGTTTTGGCCCCTCACAGCGACTTTGGGCGGGCACCATTACCAGCGCAGGCCGATCCGCCGCAGTCGTTCTGCAAGATCGCGCCGTGAGCCTGCCACCTGCCAGTCCCACCGACCGTACCCCCGCAATTCGAGTCGGATCTCGTCCTCCCGCACCTTCTCGTCGGCAACGACCTGCTCCGCAGTGCGGCCTCCGCGGAAGGCCGCGTCCACGTACTTGATTCGACCATCGAAGTCGCCGCCGATGCCCTGGTCGGGCCAGAAGAAATCGAGGTAGTACACGGCACCGCTCTGCGTCACAATGCGGTGCTGCAGCACAGGTGCCGGAATGCCAAGCAGGTGCATTGTCACGCGCGACAAGGACTCGCCCGGCCGATCAGCCGCTCCATCGATGAACTCCAGCACGCGGCGAGCCCGAGCCCGCCCGCGACTCTCGGGGGCGGCGGCCAGCGCGGCAGCCATCTGTCCAAGGGATGCTCCGAGCAGGAGCCCCGAACCGCGGTGCTTCTCGTGCTGCCGGAGGGCCGCATCCCCCATCGCTACGGCTGTCGCGAAGGAGGAAACCCTGCTGATGTCGATGACGGTCTCTGCACACGCCGTGACGACCAGGTCGTCGAGCTTGTGTGGCGGCAGCGCGAGCCCTCGGCGGTGGCGTTGCAGCACGGTGGTCGAGCGGCGGGCGGACTCGGCTGGTGTCGTGACGTGCACCTTCTCAGGCCACGAGCCGATGAGCGGGAGCCTCCACAGCGCAGCGGCCGACCAGTGCGACAGCACGTCATCGTCGTGGAGGCGCGATGCCGCGGCGGCGATGCAGAGCAGGTACCGCGTGTCGATGTCGAGGGCCAGCCAGCGCTCTGTCGGGATGTAGACGCCAGGGGCCAGGGCTCGAAGCTCTCCCCGTCGGGCTGCACGGTAGTGGCGAGTACGCGTTGCCTCGTCGTGCTCGGCACGGAGCCGGATGAGGTGGCGTTCGAGGTCAGATCGACGAGCAGGAGTTGCGGTCATGCCGCGAGCGTGAGCCAGACACACCCGCGCGAGCGCGCCACGGTCGCGACGGTGCCACCGCCGCGCGGCGACAGCTCCTGGGGAGGACTCTCCGACTCGAGCTGCACCACTTCTGTCGTGAGGCGCGAAACATTGCGCACCCTGTGACAGATACCGCGCCTCGCGCGGCGGGTGGGCACGCTAGCGGGGCCGGGTTGCCCTAGAGGCCCTCGTCGTCGAGGTGCAGGTCGATGTCGACCCCGTCGACGTCGTCGTCCACGACGAGCTCGTCGTCATCATGCTCGTCGAGCTCGTCGTCATCGTGCTCGTCGTCGTGCTCGTCGTCCTCATCGTCGAGGTCGTCGCCCTCGGCGTCGTCATCGTCGTCGTCCCCGCGCAGCGCGGCCTCGGCCGCCTGCTGGGCGAGGTACTCCTCGAGCCGGTCGGCCCACGGCACCCAGTCGGGTGCGACGAGAGCGCCCTCGGCCGGGATCAGCTCGGTCTCGAGCACGCTCGGCTCCATGCCGGGGTTCACGGCGATCGCGACGGTCCACACCCAGCCGGGGTAGCCGCCCTGCGTCGTGGCGAAGCGCACGGTCGCGACGTCGTCGGCGACGGTGATGTCACGCAGCGCGCCGACGTGAGCAGGGCGGGTGATCTCGCGGAGCGCGCCGCGGGCGAGCGTCTCGAGCGTCGAGGCATCGACGGCCCCGCTCGCCGGACCCGCCGTGGCGGCGGCCGCAGCGCCCG
>JAIWOM010000113.1 GCA_020216895.1 Microcella sp. | reverse complement strand
GAGCGCGGGGCGACGCCTGGGGCCCGCCGGGCCGAGCGCGCTCGCCATCTGGCTGCTGCTCACCGGGCCGCAATCGATGTGGATCCTCATCGTGCCCTACGTCGGCTGGCTCGTCGCGCGGCACCGCCCGGCCCGCAGCTACCTGACCCTCGCCCCCGTGCTGCTCAACGGGGCGCTCGCGATCGCCCTCTTCCGCGAGTACGACCAGCAGCTGCTGGCGCTCGGCCTCTCGGCCGTGGTGCTCACCGGCTCCGCGTGGTGGGCGTGGGCGATGGCGCGCCCGGCCCCCGCATCCGCCGCCGTGACCGCGGAGCCGGGCAGCACGGGCACAGCAAGCGCATAGGCGCGCGACCGGGCCTTCCGAGGCGAGGTTCTCTACACTTCAGGCATGGCCACTTCCAACCCCGCTTTCTCCAACTCCCCTGCGTTCTCGCAGAGCGCCACCAAGGCGATCCAGTGGACGCAGGAGCCCTCCGCCCAGCAGCTCGACGAGCTGTACGCCCGCTCGGCAGCGACGCCCGACGCCATGGGCCGCATGACCTACGAGAACACGATCCAGAAGACCGTGCTGGCCTTCGTCGTGCTGCTCGCGACGGCCGCCGTCGGCTGGTTCATCCCGGCGCTCATGCTGCCCGCCGCCATCGTCGGCTTCGTGCTCGCGCTTGTGAACATCTTCAAGAAGGAGCCCTCGCCGGCCCTCGTCCTCGCCTACACGGCGGCGCAGGGCCTCTTCGTCGGCGGCATCTCGATGTTCTTCGAGTCGGCCTGGCCCGGCATCGTCACCCAGGCGGTCATCGGCACCTTCGCCGTCGTCGGTGTGACGCTCGCGCTGTTTGCGAGCGGCAAGATCCGCGCCTCGAAGCGCGCCACGCAGATCTTCCTCGTCGCGATGATCGGCTACGCCGTGTTCTCGCTCATCAACATGGGCCTGATGCTCTTCGGCGTCACCGACGACCCGTGGGGGCTGCGCGGCATCGAGGGGCCGTTCGGCATCCCGCTGGGCGTCATCATCGGCGTCTTCGTGATCCTGCTCGCGGCGTACTCGCTCGTGCTCGACTTCGACGCGGTGAAGACCGGTGTCGAGCGCGGTGCCCCCGCGAAGTACGGCTGGACGGCCGCCTTCGGCATCATGGTCACCGTCATCTGGCTCTACCTGGAGATCCTCCGCCTGCTGGCGATCCTCCGCGGCGAGTAGCCGGTACCGGATACGCGAAGGGCCGCCCCTCGGGGCGGCCCTTTTCCGTGCGGCCGAGCGCCGGGACGGCGCTCGGAGTGACCGCGCGCGACGGCCAGAAATGGCCGTCGCTCAGAGCGCGCTCACTCCCACTCGATGGTGCCCGGCGGCTTCGACGTGACGTCGAGGACGACCCGGTTCACGCCGGCGACCTCGTTGGTGATGCGGTTCGAGATGCGAGCGAGCACGTCGTAGGGCAGGCGCGTCCAGTCGGCCGTCATCGCGTCCTCCGAGCTGACCGGCCGCAGCACGATCGGGTGCCCGTAGGTGCGGCCGTCGCCCTGCACGCCCACCGACCGGACGTCGGCGAGCAGCACGACCGGGCACTGCCAGATCTCCGCGTCCAGGCCCGCCGCCGTCAGCTCGGCGCGCACGATCGCGTCGGCCTCGCGCAGCAGGTCGAGGCGCTCCTGCGTGACCTCGCCGATGATCCGGATGCCCAGACCCGGGCCCGGGAAGGGCTGACGCGCGACGATCGGCTCCGGCAGGCCGAGCTCGCGGCCGATGGCGCGCACCTCGTCCTTGAACAGGGCGCGCAGCGGCTCGACGAGCGCGAACTGCAGGTCGTCGGGCAGGCCGCCCACGTTGTGGTGGCTCTTGATGGTCGCGGTGCCCGAGCCGTGGCCCGACTCGACGATGTCGGGGTAGAGCGTGCCCTGCACGAGGAAGTCGATCGAGCCGCCCTCGTCGGCCGCCTCCGCGACCAGGTCGGCGGCGGCCTGCTCGAAGGTGCGGATGAACTCGCGGCCGATGATCTTGCGCTTCGTCTCGGGCTCGGTCACGCCCGCGAGGGCGGTCAGGAACTGCTCGCGCGCATCCACCGTCACCAGACGGATGCCCGTCGCGGCGACGTAATCCTCCTCGACCTGGCGGCGCTCGTCGGCGCGCAGCAGGCCGTGGTCGACGAAGACGCAGACCAGCTGGTCGCCGACGGCCTCGTGCACGAGGGCCGCCGCGACGGCCGAGTCGACGCCCCCGGAGAGCCCGCAGATGACGCGGGCGTCGCCGATCTGGGCGCGGATGCGCTCGACCTGCTCGGCGATGACGTTGCCGCTGTTCCAGTCGGCGGGAATACCCGCGGCGCGGTGCAGGAAGTTCTCGAGCACCCGCTGGCCGTACTCGGAGTGCTTGACCTCGGGGTGCCACTGCACGCCGTACAGCTTGCGCTCGTCGTCGGCGAAAGCCGCGACCGGGGTGTCGGCGGTCGAGGCGAGAACCGTGAAGCCCTCGGGGGCCCGGGCGACCGAGTCGCCGTGGCTCATCCAGGTGGTCTGCGTGGGCGGCTGCTCGGCGAGGAGTGCACCGCCGTCGCCGTGCACGGTCATCGTCGTGGCGCCGTACTCGCGGCGGCCTGTCTGGGCGACCTCACCGCCGAGCTGCTGCGCCATCACCTGGAAGCCGTAGCAGATGCCCATCACGGGCAAGCCGAGGGCGAGGATGCCCGGGTCGAGGCTCGGCGAGCCCGGCTCGTAGACGCTCGACGGGCCGCCGGAGAGCACGATGCCGGCCGGGTTCTTCGCGGCGACCTCGGCCGCGGTGATGCTGTGCGGAACGATCTCGCTGTAGACGCCGGCCTCGCGCACCCGGCGGGCGATCAGCTGGGCGTACTGCGCGCCGAAGTCGACGACGAGGACGGGGCGGTGCGCGGTGTCGCTCACGCGGAGACCTCGCTCGCGTCGGCGGCGGCCGCACCATCGGAGGCGGCGGTGCGCGCCTCGAGGTCGGCGATGATCGCCTCGACCTGGCGCGGCACCTGGCGTTCGAAGAAGAACGAGAGCAGCGGGATGATGCCGCCCATCGCGATCCAGACGAACTTCCAGAACGGCCAGCGCAGCAGGCGCCACAGCAGGAAGTCGCAGGCGAGGTAGAGCACGTACAGCCAGCCGTGCACGGCGAGCAGCAGGATCGACACGTTGACGCCGGTGATCGCGTCGGGGTCGGTCAGGGCGAGCAGCTGGCCGGAGGCGCCATTGAACTCGATGTCGACGCCGAAGCCGTACCGCGTCACCATCATGACGACGAGGCCGAGCAGGAAGGTGCCGGTGAGCACCGACGAGACCTTGTAGACCGCGAGGGTGCGGCGGATGAGCGGGATGTCTGAGGGCTGGGGGCCGAACGCCATGCGCTCAGTCTAGAGCCGCGGTCTGAGCGGCCTCTCGGCCGGCCGGCCGGGCCGGCTCGGGCTCGGCGCCCTCGGGGTCGGCGCCCTCGGGGTCGGCCGCGCGGGCCTGCTCCTTCTCCTGCTCGTCCTTGACCAGCCGCCACCACAGGTAGAGGGCGAAGCCGCCGAAGATCACCCACTCGATCGCGTAGAAGAGGTTCAGCAGGTTGAGCTCGGTCGGCGCCTCCGGTGGCGGCGCGGCAATGGTCGACAGGCCCGGCGGCGCCTCGTCGAGCACGAGGTAGCCCGAGTACACGGTGTCGACCGACGCCCACAGGTTGATGAGCTCGGCCACCGCGATCGCGGTGCGCTCCCCCGCCTCGAAGTCGCTGACCTGGGGCGACTCGCTGGGAACGTAGCGGCCGGTCAGCTCCGCCTCCCCCGACGGCAGGGTCGGGATGCCCGCACCGACCTCCCCGTAGCCCACGGCCACGGCCAGGCTCGCGCCGCTGTCCGTCACGAGGTGCCGGATGATCCAGTCGCCCGGCTCGCCCCGGGTGCCGGAGCCGTCGTCGCCGCTGAGCCGACCGGTGACGACGAGGTCGTCGCCCTCGGCCCACGTGCCGCTCACGGTCACGAGCCGGCCGCTGGCCTCGGTGGTCATGACCTGCTGCGGCTCGGCCACCGAGGTGAGGGGCACCGGCGTCTCGGTGTCGCGGGTGTCCTCTGCGGTCGACGCGAGCGAGCGCTCGAGCTGCCACTGGCCGAGGGCGGCGAACCCGCCCGCGATGCCGAGCGCGAGCAGCAGCGCCGCGATCCAGCGCGGGCGTCGGGCGATGCGCCAGAAGCCGGGCGCGACCACTGCAGGGTCAGACGTCACTCTGTGCCCTTCCGTCGTGCTGGCGTGCGTGTGGTCGAGCTCCGTGCGCCGTGCGATCAGCGCGCCGTGTACGGCGCGACGACCACGTCGACCCGCTGGAACTCCTTGACGTCGGAGTACCCGGTCGTCGCCATCGATCGTCGCAGAGCGCCCATGAGATTCGCCTGACCGTTGGCGGTCGAGCTCGGTCCGAACAGCAGCTGCTGCAGCGGCGCGAGCTGCCCGACCTGCACGCGGCGGCCGCGCGGCAGCTCGGGATGGTGGGCCTCGGGGCCCCAGTGCCACCCGCCGCCCGGAGCATCCGTCGCCCGCGCGAGCGCCGTGCCGAGCATGACCGCGTCGGCGCCCATCGCGACCGCCTTCACGATGTCGCCGCTCGTGCCGAGGCCGCCGTCGGCGATCACGTGCACGTAGCGGCCGCCCGACTCGTCCATATAGTCGCGGCGCGCGGCGGCGACGTCGCTGACCGCGGTCGCCATCGGGGCCTGGATGCCCAGGCTGAGCCGCGTGGTCGACGCAGCACCGCCACCGAAGCCCACGAGCACGCCCGCCGCGCCCGTGCGCATGAGGTGCAGCGCCGCGGTGTAGGTCGCCGCGCCGCCCACGATGACGGGCACGTCGAGCTCGTAGATGAACTTCTTGAGATTGAGGGGCTCGACCGTGTTCGACACGTGCTCGGCACTCACGGTGGTGCCGCGGATCACGAAGAGGTCGACGCCGGCATCGACCACGGCCTGGTGGTGCTCCTGGGTGCGCTGGGGGCTCAGCGCGCCGGCCACCGGCACGCCCGCCGCGCGGATCTCCGCCAGGCGCGCGCCGATCAGCTCGGGCTTGATCGGCTCGGCGTAGATCTTCTGCATCTCGGTGGTGGCGCCCGCGTCGTCGAGCTCGCGGATGCGCGCCAGCTGCGCCTCGGCATCCTCGTAGCGCGTCCAGAGGCCCTCGAGGTCGAGCACGCCGAGGCCGCCGAGTCGACCGAGGGCGATCGCGGTCGCCGGGCTGACCACCGAGTCCATGGGGGCAGCGATCACCGGGATCTCGAACGTCAGCGCGTCGATGGTCCAGTTGAGCGACACGACCTCGGGGTCGCGCGTGCGGCGGCTGGGCACCACGGCGATGTCGTCGAAGGAGTACGCCCTGCGTGCCCGCTTGCCGCGGCCGATCTCGATCTCCGTCACCCGGCCAGCCTATCGGGCCGGGCGCGGGCGGGGCAGGCGGTGCGGCGGGCGGTGCGGCACGAGGTGCGGCACGCGGGCAGCGGGGTAGCGTGGCGACGAGCGAGAGGAGCCGCC
>JAIWOM010000112.1 GCA_020216895.1 Microcella sp. | reverse complement strand
TCGGCCGCGCTCGGCGTCACCTATCGCGCAGCGGCCGTCAGCGCCGTCGAGGTGGATGCTCTCGCCGAGGCCGTGCGCGAGGCCGCGATCGCGCTCACCGCCCGGCTCCAGGGTCGGGCGTAGGCGGGCCCGGCTCGCGCCCGGCTCACGGCGCCGAGAACGACGAAGCGGGGCCGCACCTCTCGGTGCGACCCCGCTTGCGTTCAGAACCGGAAGGACTACTTCAGGATCTTCGTGACCGTGCCGGCGCCGACGGTGCGGCCACCCTCACGGATAGCGAAGCCGAGGCCCTCCTCCATGGCGATGGGCTGGATCAGCTCGACCGTCATGTCGGTGGTGTCGCCGGGCATGACCATCTCGGTGCCCTCGGGCAGCGAGATGACGCCGGTGACGTCGGTGGTGCGGAAGTAGAACTGCGGGCGGTAGTTCGTGTAGAAGGGGTTGTGACGGCCACCCTCGTCCTTCGAGAGGATGTACGCGGTGCCCTCGAAGTTCGTGTGCGGGGTCACCGAACCCGGCTTCACGACGACCTGGCCGCGCTCGACGTCCTCGCGCTTGGTGCCGCGGAGCAGGAGACCGCAGTTCTCGCCGGCCCAGGCCTCGTCGAGCTGCTTGTGGAACATCTCGATGCCCGTGACAGTGGTCTTCTGCGTCGGGCGGATGCCGACGATCTCGACCTCGGAGTTGATCGCGAGGGTGCCGCGCTCGGCGCGACCCGTCACGACCGTGCCACGGCCGGTGATGGTGAAGACGTCCTCGATGGGCATGAGGAACGGCTTGTCCTTGTCACGCACCGGGTCCGGAACCGAGTTGTCCACGGCGTCCATGAGATCGAGGATCGACTGCGTCCACTTCTCGTCGCCCTCGAGAGCCTTCAGGCCCGAGACGCGCACGACGGGAGCGTTGTCGCCGTCGAAGCCCTGGCTCGAGAGGAGCTCGCGGACCTCGATCTCGACGAGCTCGAGGATCTCCTCGTCGTCGACCATGTCGCTCTTGTTGAGCGCGACCAGCAGGTAGGGAACGCCGACCTGCTTGGCGAGCAGCACGTGCTCGCGGGTCTGGGCCATCGGGCCGTCGGTCGCCGCGACCACGAGGATCGCGCCGTCCATCTGAGCGGCACCGGTGATCATGTTCTTGATGTAGTCAGCGTGGCCCGGGGCGTCGACGTGCGCGTAGTGACGCTTCGGGGTCTCGTACTCGACGTGCGAGATGTTGATGGTGATACCGCGCTGACGCTCCTCCGGAGCCGAGTCGATCGTGGCGAAGTCGCGCACGACGTTCGTCGCCGAGGGGTACTTGTCGGCAAGCACCTTCGAGATGGCGGCGGTGAGCGTGGTCTTGCCGTGGTCGACGTGACCGATGGTTCCGATGTTGACGTGCGGCTTGCTCCGCTCGAACTTGGCCTTAGCCACTGTGGGTCCTCCTCAGGACTTGGTGCTCAGCATCCGGGGTTCAGACGCCGCGCGATTTGGTATGGATGTATCGTACTCAGGCTCGGCGAGCCCTCGCAGGTTGGGCGATTACTCGCCCTTGCTCTTCTGGACGATCTCGTCGGCGACGGCCTTCGGGACCTCCGCGTAGCTGTCGAACGTCATCGAGTAGACGGCGCGTCCGGAGGTCTTCGACCGGAGGTCGCCGACGTACCCGAACATCTCCGACAGCGGCACGAGGGCGCGGACGACCTTCACGCCCGTCGCGTCGTCCATCGACTGGATCTGACCGCGGCGGGAGTTCAGGTCGCCGATGACGTCGCCCATGTACTCCTCGGGGGTGCGCACCTCGACCGCCATGAGCGGCTCGAGGAGCACGGGGTTCGCCTTGCGCGCAGCCTCCTTGAAGGCCATCGAGCCGGCGATCTTGAACGCCATCTCCGAGGAGTCGACGTCGTGCGCGGCACCGTCGATGAGGGTCGCCTTGACGCCCACCGTCGGGAAACCGGCGAGCACGCCGACCTGCATCGCGTCCTGGATGCCCGCGTCGACCGAGGGGATGTACTCCCGCGGCACGCGACCACCGGTGACGGCGTTCACGAACTCGTAGCTCGTCTCAGGGGTGACCTCGAGCGGCTCGAGCGAGATCTGGACCTTCGCGAACTGACCCGACCCACCGGTCTGCTTCTTGTGGGTGTAGTCGTACTTCTCGATGGTCTTCTTGATCGTCTCGCGGTAGGCCACCTGCGGCTTGCCGACGTTGGCCTCGACGTTGAACTCGCGCTTCATGCGGTCGACAAGGATGTCGAGGTGCAGCTCGCCCATGCCCTTGATGACGGTCTGGCCGGTCTCGACGTTCTGCTCGGTGCGGAACGTCGGGTCCTCCTCGGCCAGCTTCTGGATGGCCGTGCCGAGCTTCTCCTGGTCAGCCTTGGTCTTCGGCTCGATGGCGACCTCGATCACGGGCTCCGGGAAGGTCATCGACTCGAGCACGACCGGGTTGTTCGGGTCGCACAGGGTGTCGCCCGTGGTGGTGTCCTTCAGACCGATGACCGCGTAGATGTGGCCCGCGGTGACCGACTCGACCGGGTTCTCCTTGTTGGCGTGCATCTGGAAGATCTTGCCGATACGCTCCTTCTTGCCCTTCGTCGAGTTGACAATCTGGGCGCCCGAGTCGATCGCGCCGGAGTACACGCGCACGTAGGTGAGGCGACCGAAGAAGGGGTGCACGGCGACCTTGAACGCGAGAGCCGCGAAGGGCTCGGTCGCGTCGGGCTTGCGGACGATCTCCTTCTCCTCGTCGCGCGGGTCGTGCGCGACCGTGGCCGGAACATCGAGCGGGCTCGGCAGGTAGTCGACGACCGCGTCGAGCATCGGCTGCACGCCGCGGTTCTTGAACGCCGAGCCGCACAGCACCGGGTAGATCTCCGAGGCGATCGTCATCTTGCGGATGGCGGCCTTGATCTCGGCGACCGTGAGCTCCTCGCCGCCGAAGAACTTCTCGAGCAGCACGTCGTCGCTCTCGGCGACGGTCTCGAGCAGCGCCTGGCGGTACTCCTCGGCCTTCTCCTTGAGCTCGGCCGGGATCTCCTGGATCTCGTACTCGGCGCCCATCGTGACGTCACCCTTGGCATCGCCGGGCCACACCAGGGCGCGCATCTCGACGAGGTCGACGACGCCGGTGAAGGTCGACTCGAAGCCGATCGGCAGCTGGATGACCAGCGGCCGCGCGCCGAGGCGCTTCACGATCGTGTCGACGGTGAAGTAGAAGTCGGCACCCAGCTTGTCCATCTTGTTGACGAAGCAGATGCGGGGCACGTCGTACTTGTCGGCCTGACGCCAGACGGTCTCCGACTGGGGCTCCACGCCCTCCTTGCCGTCGAACACCGCGACCGCGCCGTCGAGGACGCGCAGCGAGCGCTCGACCTCGACGGTGAAGTCGACGTGGCCGGGGGTGTCGATGATGTTGATCTGGTGCTTGTTCCAGAAGCAGGTCGTCGCGGCCGACGTGATCGTGATGCCGCGCTCCTGCTCCTGCGCCATCCAGTCCATCGTCGACGCGCCGTCGTGCGTCTCACCGATCTTGTGGTTCACACCCGTGTAGAAGAGGATGCGCTCGGTCGTGGTGGTCTTGCCGGCATCGATGTGAGCCATGATGCCGATGTTGCGGACCTTCTTGAGGTCGGTGAGCACGTCGAGTGCCACGGGATGTCCTTACGTTCGGTATTTCGTCAGTGTTCTGATTGCTGGGTGTGGTGGCCGGGTCTACCCCGTGTCGGCCCGGGACGGGCCGCCACCCGAGGTTCGCAGCGGGGGCCAGAAATGGCCCCCGCCTTCAGCGAACCTCGGCTCACTACCCAGCTGGGAAGCCTTCGGCTTACCAGCGGTAGTGAGCGAACGCCTTGTTGCTCTCGGCCATCTTGTGGGTGTCCTCACGACGCTTCACGGCGGCACCGAGGCCGTTCGAGGCGTCAAGGATCTCGTTCATCAGGCGCTCGGTCATCGTCTTCTCGCGACGAGCCTTGGCGTACGAGGTCAGCCAGCGCAGCGCGAGGGTGTTCGCGCGGTGCGGCTTGACCTCGACCGGAACCTGGTAGGTCGAGCCACCGACACGACGCGACCGCACCTCGAGGGTGGGGCGGACGTTGTCGAGGGCCTTCTTGAGCACGGCAACGGCGTCCTGACCACTCTTCGCGGCGACACCCTCGAGCGCACCGTAGACGATGCGCTCGGCGAGGCCCTTCTTGCCGTCGAGGAGGATCTTGTTGACGAGCTGGCTGACGATCGGCGCCCCGTAGACGGGGTCGGCGACGACGGGGCGCTTCGGAGCGGGACCCTTGCGAGGCATTACTTCTTCTCCATCTTCGCGCCGTAGCGGCTGCGCGCCTGCTTGCGGTTCTTCACGGCCTGGGTGTCGAGCGCGCCGCGCACGATCTTGTAGCGCACGCCGGGGAGGTCCTTGACACGACCACCGCGCACGAGCACCATCGAGTGCTCCTGCAGGTTGTGGCCCTCGCCCGGGATGTAGGCGGTGACCTCGGTGCCGTTGCTGAGCTTCACACGGGCGACCTTCCGCAGAGCCGAGTTCGGCTTCTTGGGGGTCGTGGTGTAGACGCGCGTGCAGACGCCGCGCTGCTGGGGGTTGGCCTTCAGGGCCGGCGCCTTGGTCTTCGAGACCTTCGGCGAGCGGCCCTTGCGGACCAGCTGCTGGATAGTGGGCACAGTGCTCCTCATGAATGCTGCACGGTGACAGCGGTTGCGGTTGGATGTCCCCCGACCGGCAGGGCCGGGCGGGGCTCACGCGAAATCCGTGGGCTGCGGTGAGCAGGCTCACCGCCGACGGATATGCCGTGGGGGTGTCACTCGACGAGCGCCGGAGCGACCGCCGGGTCAGGGACCCTCTGTGCGAGCATCCGCGCACGACGGCATGACACAGCCGCGCGCCGAAGCACACACACCGCCAAGGATAGACGGCGGGACCGGTCGGGTCAAACGGCGGTGCGGCCGCTGACCGTGGCCTGGTGCTCGGCGAGCTCCTTCTGGTACGCCGCCCGGGCAGCCTCGTTGCGGGCGCGGGCCGAGCGACCACGGCGGGCGACGATCCAGCCGACCCACACAGGAACCTCGCGCGCGATGATCGCGGCGAGGAAGCCGACCGGGTTCATGAGCTGCACGGCCACGACCGCGCCGACCACGGGCAGGGCCTGACCGACGGCACCCGCGGCGATGAGCTGGGCGCCGATGAACCCGACCCAGACCACGACGGCGACGAGGAACCCGCCCAGGACGTGCGCCCACCACCCGGCGCGGTTCACGATCACGATTAGCAGGATGTAGGCCAGGGCGAAGACCACGACGGGGACCCAGAAGGCCGGGGTGGCGGTGAACAGCAGGCCGCCGACCGCGGCGACGTCCGGCAGGAACGGAGCCAGCAGGGTGGCGAGGAGACCGAAGAGAGCGGCGAAGATGCCTGTGCCGAGAATGGCGACCAGCACACCGACTCCGCGAGCACCGCGGGCGCGCGGCGCGGCCGGAGCCGTGACGTAGACGACGGCGGGCGCCGCCGGCTCGGTCGCCGACGGCGGGGTCACCG
>JAIWOM010000111.1 GCA_020216895.1 Microcella sp. | reverse complement strand
CCCGCGACCGGTAGCCACCCGGTGGCCCGCACCACCTCGGTGGCCCCGCAGCCGACGCCGATCCCCGCGCAGGCCCCCGCGCCGGCCGGCCCGGCGCACGTCGATGCCGACGGCGACGGCGAGCTGGACGACATCGTCACGCCGCTCAAGGGCATGGCCAAGACGCTCGCCAGCAACATGGATGCGAGCCTCACGGTGCCCACCGCGACGAGCGTGCGCACCATCCCCGCGAAGCTGATGATCGACAACCGCATCGTCATCAACAACCACCTCAAGCGCGCCCGCGGCGGCAAGGTCAGCTTCACGCACCTCATCGCCTGGGCGATGGTGCGGGCCCTGCGCGAATTCCCGAGCCAGAACGTCTTCTACGACGAGGTCGACGGCAAGCCCGTCGTCGTGACGCCGGCCCACATCAACCTCGGCATCGCGATCGACATCCCGAAGCCCGACGGCACGCGCGCCCTGCTGGTCCCCGGCATCAAGAAGTGCGAGTCGATGGGCTTCGGCGACTTCCTCGCCGCCTACGAGGACGTCGTCAAGCGCGCCCGCGAGAACAAGCTCGCCGCCGGCGACTTCCAGGGCAACACGATCTCGCTCACGAACCCGGGCGGCATCGGCACCGTGCACTCGGTGCCGCGCCTCATGAAGGGGCAGGGTGCCATCATCGGCGCCGGGGCGCTCGAGTACCCCGCCGAGTTCCAGGGCATGTCGCAGGCGACGCTCGCCGACCTCGGCATCGGCAAGACCGTCACGCTCACCAGCACCTACGACCACCGGGTGATCCAGGGCGCCGGGTCGGGCGAGTTCCTCAAGAAGGTGCACGAGCTGCTCATCGGCGAGCGCAACTTTTACGAGGACATCTTCGCCGACCTGCGGATCCCCTACGACCCGATCCACTGGGCCCAGGACATCCACGTCGATCTCGCCGACGAGATCAACAAGACCGCCCGGGTGCACGAGCTCATCAACGCCTACCGCGTGCGCGGCCACCTCATGGCCGACGTCGACCCGCTCGAGTACCGGCAGCGCAGCCACCCCGACCTCGACATCTCGAGCCACGGGCTGACCTTCTGGGATCTCGACCGCGAGTTCGTCACCGGCGGCTTCGGCGGCCGGCGCACGATGCTGCTGCGCGAGATCCTCGGCGTGCTGCGCGACACCTACTGCCGCACGGTCGGCATCGAGTACATGCACATCCAGGAGCCGGAGCAGCGCCGCTGGTTCCAGGAACGCCTGGAGAAGCCGTACCAGAAGCCCACGCACGACGAGCAGATGCGGATCCTCGGCAAGCTCAACCAGGCCGAGGCGTTCGAGACCTTCCTGCAGACCAAGTACGTCGGCCAGAAGCGCTTCAGCCTCGAGGGCGGCGAGAGCGTCATCCCGCTGCTCGACGAGGTGCTACAGGGCGCGGCCGAGCAGGGGCTCGACGAGGTCGCCATCGGCATGGCCCACCGCGGCCGCCTCAACGTGCTCGCCAACATCGCGGGCAAGACGTACGGCCAGATCTTCCGCGAGTTCGAGGGCACGCAGGACCCGAAGTCGGTGCAGGGCTCGGGCGACGTGAAGTACCACCTCGGCACCGAGGGCGTCTTCACGGCGATGACCGGCCAGCAGGTCGCGGTGTCGCTCGCGGCGAACCCCTCCCACCTCGAGGCCGTCAACGGCGTGCTCGAGGGCATCGTGCGGGCGAAGCAGGATCGCAAGGGCGACGGTTCGTTCAGCACCATGGCCGTGCTCGTGCACGGCGACGCCGCGATGGCCGGCCAGGGCGTCGTGCTCGAGACGCTCCAGCTGAGCCAGCTGCGGGCCTACCGCACCGGCGGCACGATCCACGTCGTCATCAACAACCAGGTCGGCTTCACGACGCCTCCCGGCGAGGGTCGCTCGTCGACCTACTCGACCGACGTCGCCAAGACCATCCAGGCGCCGATCTTCCATGTCAACGGCGACGACCCCGAGGCCGTCGTGCGCGTCGCGGAGATCGCGTTCGCCTACCGCCAGGCGTTCAACCGCGACGTGGTCATCGACCTCGTCTGCTACCGCCGGCGCGGTCACAACGAGGGCGACGACCCCTCGATGACCCAGCCGCTCATGTACAACCTCATCGAGGCCAAGCGCAGCGTGCGCACGCTCTACACCGAGGCGCTCGTCGGCCGCGGCGACATCACCGAGGAGGAGTTCGAGGCCGCGCACCGCGACTTCCAGGACCGCCTCGAGGTCGCCTTCGCCGAGACCCACGCCGCGCAGACCGGCACCCTGCCGGTAGTCGGCGGCACGGCGACGCAGCACCCCGACGACGGGGTCGCCGAGCCCGAGTCGACCGCGGTCGACGTGGCGGTCATCCGGCACATCGGCGATGCGCACGACAACATGCCCGCCGGCTTCACCGTGCACGGCAAGCTGCAGGCGATGCTCAAGAAGCGCGTCGAGATGAGCCGCGAGGGCCAGATCGACTGGGGCTTCGGCGAGCTCCTCGCCCTCGGCTCGCTGCTCATGGAGGGCACTCCCGTGCGCATGGCCGGGCAGGACTCGCGCCGCGGCACCTTCGTGCAGCGCCACGCCGTGCTGCACGACCGGGTCAACGGCCAGGAGTGGCTGCCGCTCGCGAACCTCAGCGAGAACCAGGCCAAGTTCTGGATCTACGACTCGCTGCTGAGCGAGTACGCGGCGATGGGCTTCGAGTACGGCTACTCAGTCGAGCGACCCGACGCGCTCGTGCTCTGGGAGGCCCAGTTCGGCGACTTCGCCAACGGCGCGCAGACGATCATCGACGAGTTCATCTCGTCGGCCGAGCAGAAGTGGAACCAGCGCTCGAGCGTCGTGCTGCTGCTGCCGCACGGCTACGAGGGCCAGGGCCCCGACCACTCGTCGGCGCGCATCGAGCGGTTCCTGCAGCTCGCGGCGGAGGAGAACATGACGATCGCGCGGCCGTCGACGCCAGCGTCGTACTTCCACCTGCTGCGCCGCCAGGCCTACGCCCGCCCGCGCCGCCCGCTCGTCGTCTTCACCCCGAAGGCGATGCTGCGCCTGCGCGGCGCGACGAGCGAGGTCGCCGACTTCACGAACGGCCGGTTCGAGCCGGTCATCGACGACGCGACGGTGGCGGATGCCGGCGCCGTGCGCCGGGTGCTGCTGCACGCGGGCAAGATCCACTACGACCTCAAGAGCGAGATCGAGAAGCGCGGCACCACCGGCATGGCCCTCGTGCGGCTCGAGCAGTACTACCCGCTGCCCGAGGCGCAGCTGCGCGCGGCCCTCGACCGGTACCCGAACGCCGAGGTGGTGTGGGTGCAGGACGAGCCCGAGAACCAGGGCGCGTGGCCGTTCCTGGCGCTCGAGACGCAGAAGCGCGGCATGAAGCCGATGCGCGTGGTCTCGCGGCCCGCCTCGGCGTCGCCGGCGACGGGGTCGACGAAGCGGAGCGCTCAGGAGCACGCCGACATCATGGATGCGGCGCTCGCGTAACGCGTGGTGCAGGATGCGGCGCTCGCCTTCGGGCGGGCGCCGCTCCCGTTGAGGGGCCCAGACCCGGGGCGGTCTAGCGTGCGTCGAGCCGCTCGATCGAGCCGAGGATCATGTCACGCAGCTCGCTGGGCGCCTTCTCCTGGCACGCCTCCTTGACCTTCGTGGTCAGGGTCACGCCGACGAGGTGCTCGGCCGAGCAGTCGTCGCAGTTGGCCATGTGGTCGCGGATGTCCTGGCACTGCTGAGGGCTCAGCTCGTTGTGCAGGAACTCCTCGAGCTCCGCCTTGGCCTTGTCGCAGCCGCAGTCGGTCATCGGGTGCTCCTTCGGGTCGGGGCGGTGCTCGCGGTCATGCCGCGCTCGCGCGCGTAATCGGCCAGCAGCTCGCGCAGCAGCCGGCGGCCACGGTGCAGCCGGCTCATGACGGTGCCGACGGGGGTCTTCATGATGTCGGCGATCTCCTGGTAGGCGAATCCTTCGACGTCAGCGAGGTAGACGGCCAGGCGGAAGTCCTCGGGGATGGCCTGCAGGGCGTCCTTGACCGCGCTCGCGGGCATCCGGTCGATCGCCTCGGCCTCGGCCGAGCGGGAGGCGCTGGAGGTCGCCGACTCGGCGCCGCCGAGCTGCCAGTCCTCCAGGTCGTCGATCGTGCCCTGGTACGGGTCGCGCTGCTTCTTCCGGTACACGTTGATGAACGTGTTGGTGAGGATCCGGTAGAGCCACGCCTTGAGGTTCGTGCCCTGCTCGAACTGCCCGAACGCGGCGAAGGCCTTCACGAAGGTCTCCTGTACGAGGTCCGCGGCGTCGGCGGGGTTCTTGGTCATGCGCATGGCCGCGCCGTAGAGCTGGTCCATGAAGGGCAGCGCCTGCTCCTCGAAGAGGCGGCGGCGCTCGGCGAGCTCAGCGGTCGTGTCAGCCATCGCCCGCGAGTCTAGCGAGCGGTTATCGGCGGACGGCGCGAGCGGAGCATCCAGAAGCAGCGTCGTCATGCGTCTCCTCCCGGATGCGGGGCCTCCGCCGCCCGCGGGCGACGCTCGGGCACCGGTGCGGTGCCGTTACCCTGATAACCGATGCAGGTCTTCACGTATTCCGGCGCCCGCTTCTCGCCCTACGGCGACGAGCAGCGCCCCGGCGACTCCGCGGCCCTCCCCGACGACGGCGACTGGCTCGCCCCGCGGGCGACGGGCCCGCTCGCGGCCCGCGTCAGCCTGCCGGGCTCGAAGAGCCTGACCAACCGCGAGCTGGTGCTGTCGGCCCTCGCCGACGGCCCCTCGCTGCTGCGCCGACCGCTGCACTCGCGCGACTCGATGCTCATGATCGAGGCGCTGCGCTCGCTGGGCGTGCAGATCGAGCAGGTCGCCGGCGACGGCGCGTACGGTCCTGACCTGCGCATCACCCCGCCCGCCGAGCTGTCGGGCAGCACTTCGATCGACTGCGGCCTCGCCGGCACGGTGATGCGCTTCCTGCCCCCAGTGGCCGCGCTCGCGCTCGGACCCGTCGCGTTCGACGGCGACGAGGCCGCGCGCCGACGGCCGATGCGTACAACGATCGATTCGCTCCGTGCCCTCGGCGTCGATGTGAACGACGACGGCCGCGGCACCCTGCCGTTCAGCCTCTGGGGCGCCGGAGCCGTGCGCGGCGGCGAGATCGCGATCGACGCCTCGGCATCGAGCCAGTTCGTGTCGGGCCTGCTGCTGGCCGCCCCGCGCTTCACGGAGGGGCTCGTGCTGCGGCACACCGGGGAGCGCCTGCCGTCGATGCCGCACATCGAGATGACAGTCGCCGCGCTCGCCGACCGCGGTGTCGTCGTCGAGAGCCCCGAGCCGGGCGTCTGGGTCGTGCCGTCCGCGCCGATCCGTGCCCGCGAGGTGGCGATCGAGCCCGACCTCTCCAATGCCGCGCCCTTCCTCGTCGCGGCCGTGGTCGCCGGCGGCACCGTCGCCGTCGAGGGCTGGCCGACAAGCACCACGCAGGTCGGGGCCGACCTCGAGACCCTGCTCCCCCGGTTCGGCGCGACCGTGCGGCGCGAGGGCGATGCGCTCGTCGTCGACGGCGGCGCGGGGCTG
>JAIWOM010000110.1 GCA_020216895.1 Microcella sp. | reverse complement strand
GATGCGGAGCGGCAGCCGCGACAGGGCAGCACCCGCACGCCGCGCGACGAGCGCGGGAGAGCCGCTGAAGCCTTCCGCCGGGGAGGCCAGCAGGCTCGGGATCAGCGGCGCGTCGGGCGAGCTCGGGGCGATGGCGCGACCGGCGTCGGCCAGCGCGCTGAGGGATTCCGGCTCCACCGCTCCGAGATCGGAGCCCCAGTGGAGGAGCCGTGGCACGGCCGTGCCGCGGGCGTCGAGCACGAGGCTGACACCCGCGGCACGGATGTGGAGAAGCGGAATACCTACTCCTTGACGGGGATCGACGCCGCCTTGAGGGCCGCGATCGTGGAGGCCTGACCAGCGGTCAGCGCGTCCAGAAGCGTACCGTTGCCGGACACGGCAGCGGAGAACCCGTCAGCGACATCGTTGTAGACCTGCGTCATCGTCGGGCCCCAGGTGAAGTTGGGGTCGACGTTGTTGCCGGCCTCGGCGAACACCTCGTAGATGTTCTGGCCGCCGTAGAACTCCAGGCCCTCGCCGAAGGCCGGCAGGCTGCCGCCCTCGATGGTCGCCGGGTAGATGTTGGCGGTGCGGTTCATCGCGGTGAGCGCGTCAGCGTCGGTGTTCAGCCACAGGGCGAACTGAGCCGCCTCGTAGGGGTGGTCCGAGCCCTTGAGCACCGCGGTGGTCGAGCCACCCCAGTTGCCCGCAGCGCTCGCGCCGGCCTCCCACTGCGGCATCGGGGCGACAGCCCAGTTGCCGGCGGTGTCGGGCGCGCCGCTCGCGATGGTGTTGGCGCCCCACACGGCCGAGACCCAGGTCCAGATCTCGCTCGAGTTGTAGGCGGCGTTCCACTCGTCGGTCCACGGCGGGTAGACGGCGACGAGGTCGTTGTCGATCAGACCCTGCCAGTACTCGGCGACCTGCGTGGTCTCCGGGCCGGTCAGGTTGACGCTCCAGCCGTCGGCGTCGTTCGAGAACCACTGCCCGCCGGTCTGCCACACCAGGCCCGCGAAGGCGTTGATGTCGCTCTGCGAGAAGTTGTTGATGTAGCCGCCGAGCTCACGGATCTGCGCGGCAGCGGCCTCGTACTCCTCCCACGTCGTGGGAACGGCGATGCCGTTCTCCTCGAAGAGGTCGGCGCGGTAGAACATGGCCATGGGGCCGGTGTCCTGCGGGATCGCGTAGACCGCGTTCTCCTCGCCGAAGGTCACCTGGCTCCAGGTCCAGGGCACGAAGAGCTCCTCAGCCTCGAGGATGCCCTCGCAGGCCGCGATGTTCTCGAGGCCGTCCTGGACGCGGAAGTTCGGCATGGCGTCGAACTCGATCTGACCCAGGTCGGGCGCGTTGCCTGCCGCGAGCTGGTTGAAGAAGTTCTGGTAGGTGCCGCCGTTGCCGTTCGGGCCGGTCTGCACCTCGACCTGGATGTCGGGGTTCTCCTCGTTCCAGATCGCCACGGCCTCCTCGACGCCGGGCAGCCAGCTCGTGAAGGTGAGGGTGACGGGACCGTCGGAGGGGGCGCAGTCGCCGCCCGCCGCGGGGCCCTCGGGGGCCGCGGTCGAGCAGGCCGTCAGCGCAAGCGCGGAGATGGCCGCGATGGCCCCTACGCGTGCGACGCGAGTGATCGCCATGCTGTGTTCCTTTCGATTGGTGGTGGTGCTCCACTCGGCCGTCGGGCGGTCGAGGGTCTGTCGGCGGCTCACTTGAGACCGCCGTTCGCCAACCCCGACTGCCAGAACCGCTGCAGCGCGAGGAAGGTGACGATGAGGGGGATGATCGACAGCAGCGAGCCGATGACGACGAGCGCGCGGATGTCGGGGATCTGGCTCACCTGCGTGTTCCAGACGTACAGGCCGAGCGTGACGGGGAACAGGCCCTCGTCGCGCAGCATGATCAGCGGCAGGAAGAAGTTGTTCCAGATCGCGACGAACTGGAACAGGAAGATCGTCACGAGGGCCGGCGCCATCAGCCGCGTCGCCACGGTGAAGAAGGTGCGCACCTCGCCCGCGCCGTCGATGCGGGCGGCCTCGATGATCTCATCGGGCACGCTCGCGGCCGCGTAGATGCGCGACAGGTACACGCCGAAGGCGCTCACCAGGCTGGGCAGCAGCACGGCCCAGATGGTGTTCGTCGCGCCCGCCTGGCTGAACAGCAGGAACAGCGGGAGCGCGAGCGCCGTCGCCGGCACCAGGACGCCCCCGAGGATGACGTTGAAGAAGGTCTCGCGGCCGCGGAAGGAGTACTTCGCGATCGCGTAGCCGGCCATCGCGGCGATGAGTGTCGCCAGGGCCGCACCCACGCCGGCGTAGAGCGCGCTGTTCGCAAGCCACTGCAGGAAGACGCCATCGCGGTACTGGATGAGCGCGGCGATGTTGTCGAAGAGAGCGAAGTCGGAGAACCACAGCGGGTTGGTGGTCGTGAACTCCTGCCGCGTCTTCGTCGACGCCACGAACAGCCACCACAGCGGCGTCAGGAAGTACAGCGTGGCGACGATCATGACGGCCATCGCGACCGCGCGGGAGATCGCGCTCTCGCGGATGCCGCCGTCACGGGAGGGCTTCACGCGGGCTCCCTGCGTGCGCAGGGCCCGAGTCTCGGTCGTAACGGTCATGACGTGGCCCTCCGCTGGGTGAGCTTGAGCACGGTGAACGAGAGGATGAACGTCGCCAGCGCGAGCACCACCGACATGGCCGCCGCGAGACTGATGTTCGGAATCGACGCGGTCGAGTAGATCGTCAGGTTCGGCGTGAACGTGCTCGTCACCGCCGAGGAGAAGCTCTGGAAGACCTGCGGCTCGGCGAGCAGCTGCAGCGTGCCGATGATCGAGAAGATGCCGGTCAGCACAAGGGCCGGCACCACGAGCGGGATCTTGATCGCCCACGCGATGCGGAACTGCCCGGCCCCGTCGAGGCGAGCGGCCTCGTAGATCTCCTGGGGGATCGACAGGAGCGCCGAGTAGATGATGAGCATGTTGTAGCCCACGTAGACCCAGGTGACCACGTTGGCGATCGACCAGAGCACCGTCTCCGCCGAGAGGAGATCGACGTTCGAGGTCACCGCGGTGAACGGCGACAGGTTCGGCGAGTACAGGAAGCCCCACATGATCGCGGCGATGACCGCGGGCACCGCATACGGCGCGAAGAACGCCAGGCGGAAGAACTTCGTGCCGCGCACGAGGGGCGAGTCGAGCAGCAGGGCCAGGATCAGCGCGAGCCCGAGCATGATCGGCACCTGCACGACCCCGAACAGCAGCACGCGCCCGATCGAGGCCCAGAACGGCTCGTTCTGGAAGACCTGGATGTACTGGGTGAGGCCGCCGAAGACCTGCACGGCCGGTCCGAAGGTGCCCTCGCGCTCGACCGTCAGCAGCGACTGGTAGACCGCGTACAGGATCGGGACGAGATAGAACAGCGTGAACAGCACGGCGAACGGCACGAGGAAGACCGCGAGGGCTCCCCGATGCCGGACCGCGCGCGACGACCTGACGGCGTTGTCAACGGCCATGATCGCTCCTTCCGACGTGGATGACGCGGACGCCGCCTGCAGGGACGGTCGTCGCACCGATGGTCTGCTCACCCGACACCAGGTCGAGCCCCGCGACGGGCACCGTGACCGGCGCGTCGCGGTGGTTGATCACGAACTGGAACCGGCCGGCGGCCGAGACCCGCGTCACGACGTCGACATCGTCACCGACCTCGACCACGTCGATGCCCGCCTCAGTGCACAGCTCACGCAGCAGCGCCCGCACTCCGTCGTCGTCGAGCACGGCGGCCGTGTACCAGGCCGTGCCGGCCCCGACGGCGCGGCGGGTGAGGGCGGCGGATGCGGAGGCCGGGCCGTCGGCGAACACGTCGCGCACCTCGGCATCGAGCACGCGCAGCTGCTCGCTCCAGATGGTGCCGCGCCGGCCGGAGCCAAGGTGCACCGCAGCGTCCGCCGCGAGCGGACGGAACTCGTCGACGACGACGCCGAGCAGCTCGCGGAAGGCCCCCGGGTATCCGCCCGGGCGGATCGCGTCGTGCTCGTCGACGATGCCGCTGAACGGGGTGACGAGCACGGTCGCGCCCGCGGCCGTGGCCGCGGCGATGCGCTCGGCAGCGGCATCCGTCAGTGTGTACAGCGTCGGCACGACCACGAGGTCGTAGTCGCTGAGGTCGGCCTCGGGCGCAACCATGTCGACGGTGACCCCCAGCGCCCGAAGCGCACGGTGGTAGCGGTGCGCTTCGGGCAGGTACTGCAGGAGACGGCTCGGCTGGGCGTCGCCCTCGGCCGCCCACCAGGCGTTCCAGGAGAAGACCATCGCGGCACGGGCCTCGACCCGGCTGCCGACGACGGGGGAGAGCCGGTCGAGCACGCTCGAGAGCTCGACGCTCTGCGCCCAGCCGGTGCCGGCCGTGCCGCTGTGCGGCAGCAGCGCGGAGTGGAACTTCTCGGCGCCGCTGCGCGAGGCGCGCCACTGGAAGAAGCAGATCGAGTCGGCGCCGCGGGCGACGTGGCCGAGGGCGGTGCGCAGCAGCTCGCCCTCGCGCTTGGCATGGTTGACCGGCTGCCAGCTGACGGCGCTCGTGGAGGTCTCCATGAGCATCCACGGAGCACCGCCAGCGAGGCCGCGCGTGAGGTCGGCGCTGAAGGCGAGCTCGGCCAGCGGGTCGGCCAGACGGTGGTCGAGGTAGTGATCATTGGCGATCAGGTCGAGCGCAGGCGCCCAGCTCCAGTAGTCCTGGGTCTGGATGTGCGCCGTGACCATCAGGTTGGTGGTGATCGGGGCCGACGAGCGGGCGCGGAGAACCGACTCCTCGGCGCGGTAGTAGTCGAGCAACGCGTCGGAGGAGAAGCGCTTGAAGTCGAGCAGGTGGGCCGGGTTGCCGGCCGAGCGGGTGGCGCGCGGCGGCAGGATGTCCTCCCAGGTGCCGTAGCGCTGGCTCCAGAAGGCGGTGCCCCACGCGGCGTTGAGCGCGTCGAGGGTGCCGTAGCGCTGACGGAGCCAGCCGCGGAAGGCGACCGCCGAGGCGTCGCAGTAGCACAGCGCGTTGTGGCAACCGAGCTCGTTCGAGACGTGCCACAGCGCGAGCGCCGGGTGCTCGCCGTAGCGCTCGGCCATCGCGGTGACGAGCTCGAGCGCCTTCTGGCGGAACACCGGCGAGCTCGGGCACCAGGCCTGACGACCGCCCGGCCAGGCGAGGGTGCCGTCGGCGAACTGCGGAAGGGTCTCGGGGTGGATGCGCGCCATCCACGGCGGCGGCGACGAGGTGCCCGTTCCGAGGTTCACGCGGATGCCCGCCTCGTGGAGCATCGTCATGATGCGGTCGAGCCGGCTGAAGTCGAAGGGACCGGGCTGCGGCTGCAGCTGCGCCCAGCCGAAGATGTTGACGGCCACGAGGTCCACGCCGAGCTCGCGCATCAGGCGGATGTCTTCGACCCAGACCGACTCGTCCCACTGCTCGGGGTTGTAGTCGCACCCGAGGGTGATCGTGCGCGTCTCCCAGCCCGGCACGAGCGGCTGCTCGGCGCTCACGGTCAGGGGAGTGCTCACGGGCCGTCCTTCCGGGATCGGGTCAACATCGTTGTCGCTCGAGTCGCCCCACCTTCTGTGAGCGTGCACAGTTCCGAGTCATCGACGCGGCGGTGAGGTTTTCTGT
>JAIWOM010000109.1 GCA_020216895.1 Microcella sp. | reverse complement strand
TCGTCGCCATCGGTGCTCAGCTGGGGGTCTCGGCCGCGGCCCGCAGGGCGGTCACCGCCGTCGCGCGCGTCGTGGTCGTGCTGGCGCTCGCCGCCGCGCTCGTCACGGTGCTCGTCATCGGCGACCCGGAGTCCGCCGAAGCGCTCGTCGCCGTCGGGGCGGGGCTGGCGAGCACGCCGATCGGCCTGCTGTGGGCCGCCCCCGGCAGCGAGCTCGCAGAGCTGCTGGCCCGCCTACTCGGCGGTGTGGTCATGCTCGTCGTCATGGCCCTCGGCTGGGGCTGGATCGTCGCTCGCCTGCTCGAGACCCCGCAGCGGACGCAGAAGGAGTCGTCCGCCACCGGGCTCGGCCTGTTCGACCTCGCCCCCGCCACCCCGGCCGGCGTGATCGCGGTGCGCAGCCTCCTCTACTGGCTGCGCGACCCGCGCTACGGACTCGTGGTCCTCGTCCTGCCGCTCGCGCCCGTGCTCATGATGCTCACCCTCGGCGTCGCGGGCTCGCCCCTGCCGCCGCTCTGGCTGCTGCCGCTCCCGGTGCTCGCGCTGTTCCTCGGATGGTTCCCGCACAACGACGCCGCCTACGACAGCACGGCCCTGTGGGTTCACGTCGCGGCCCCGGTACCGGGCATCGCCGACCGCTGGGGCCGCTGCGTGCCGCCGCTGCTGATCGGCCTGCTGCTGCTTCCGCCCGCGCCGCTCTTCGCGCTCTGGTCGGGCGTCGACGGGGCGCTGCCCGCCCTCCTCGGTGTGACCATCGGTCTCCTCCTCACCGGCCTCGGCGTCTCGTGCGTGACCTCCGCCGTCGGCGCGTACCCGACCGCTCGGCCCGACGCCGGACCCTTCGACCAGCCGCCTGCGCTCGGCGCCCGTGCCGGCTGGACGCAGGCGTTCGCGCTGCTCGCCATCCTGGTGCTCATGGCTCCCGCCCTGCTGGCCGCCGCGTGGGGCTTCACAGACCCGGCGTGGTTCGTCGTGAGCGGCATCGCGGGCTTCGCCACCGGCATCGGGATGCTGCTGCTGGGTCTCGTCGCCGGCGGCCGGGCCTTCCGACGACGGGCGCCCGAGCTGCTCGACCTCGCGCTGCGCTCGTAGCGGGGAGGTCGGGATGCGTGCCGGCCGGGCGACCCGGTGCGGGCATCCGTCGCCGCCGTAGACTGGGCCCATGGCGACTCTCGACGAACCGGGCGGCCCCGGGCAGGACGGCGGGGCGGGCGTCGACGTGCTCGACCGTGAGCTCGAGAAGCTCCTGAACGAGGAGCAGCTCGAGGACGGCGACCACGAGCGCTTCTCGCACTACGTGCCCAAGGACAAGATCATCGAGTCGGCCCTCACCGGCAAGCCCGTGCGCGCGCTGTGCGGCAAGAAGTGGATCCCGGGCCGCGACCCCGAGAAGTTCCCGGTCTGCCCCGACTGCAAGAAGATCTACGAGCGGCTGCGCGACGCCTGACCTCCCGCCACATCACAGATCTGGGCCAAAAGGGCGCCTCTCCTTCACATTCGAGCCTGTTTGGGCTGAATCTGACCGGTTCTTGTCGGCAGAACGTGCCTCGCAGGTGGGCGGTCATGCTGTCGCCCATGTCACGACAAGCCCGACCTGTGCCCCATGACCTCCGTGGCGAGATGCTCTCGACCTCCCGTGCGCTCGCTGTCGGTGTCCACCCCGATCGTCTCCGGCGTGCGGATGTCCGCCACCCCTTCCACGGAGTTGTGACGTTCGGCCCTGAACCGCAGACCCTCGCTGATCGGGCATGGGCATATGCCCAGGTGATGGCCGATGCCGCCTGGTTCTCGAACTCCACCGCCGCCGCGCTCCGAGGGCTTCCGCTCCCGACCGCGTTGCGGGGGGCTCCGCTTCACATCACGGTTCCGCGAGGCGAGCACTCTCCCCGCGGACGGGGCGTGATCGGCCACCAGCGCGACCTCGAGGCTCCCGTGTTCGAGACGGTTCTCGTTCCGCTGTCGACGGGGGAGGCTGTGCCTCTGCGCGTGGGCACGATCGGCACGACGCTGTTGACCGCGGCGACCGAGCTCGGGCTCGCTGACCTCGTCGCCCTCATCGATGCGGCACGCATCACCGATGACCACGGCACACTGGCAGACATCGAGCGGATGCTCGCGCGAAGCTCGCGCCGCGCCGGAGGTGCCGGACTCAGAAGAGGAGTCGCCCTGTCTCGTTTCGGTGTGCGCTCGCGCCCCGAGACTCATCTCCGCCTGCTGCTCGCCCGAGCGGGCTTTCCTGAGCCGCAGGTAGCGCCCCGTGTCGAGACGCCGATCGGCCTCCGTCATCCCGATCTCGCCTGGCCACAGTGGCGCGTGCTCGTCGAGTACGAGGGTGACGGGCACCGCACGGACAGTCGTGTCTTCGCGAACGACCTTCAGCGTTTCGACGCGTTCGCAGATGCCGGCTGGAGCACGGTGCGCTGCTCCCGCATCGACCTGTACTCCGCACCCCGTCGCGTGCTCGAGTCGCTGGCCCGCCGCCTGCGCTCGCGCGGCTGGCGGTCGACCGCGAGGCTGCGGACGGGCATCCCGCCGATCGCGGTTCCCTGATCCCACGCCGACGGCCGGTGTCGTGTGGTGGCTCAGATTGGCCGTAGACCGGCGAGTCCTCGTCCTATATCGGCCCGATTGGCTCAGATCTGGCACGGCTCGGCGAGCGGGGCGGCCCGAAGTAGGCTGGCCCCATGGCTGAGCGCGGTTGGTCCCTGGGCGGCGCCCTGCGCGGGCTGTTCACGAGCCCGACCATCGACGAGGGCACCTGGGACGACCTCGAGACGGCCCTCCTGAGCGCCGACTTCGGCCCCGATCTCACTGAGGCTCTGCTCGACGAGCTGCGCGCGAAGGTCGCCCAGTTCAAGACGACCGACCCCGCCGACCTCAAGCGCATGCTGCGCGAGGCCCTCGAGGAGCGCCTCGCCGCGCACGACCCCACCCTGACCCTCAGCAACCGCCCCGCGGTCGTGCTCGTGGTGGGCGTCAACGGCGTCGGCAAGACGACGACGATCGGCAAGTTCGCGAAGTTCCTGACCGGATACGGGCGCACCGTCGTCGTCGGCGCGGCCGACACGTTCCGCGCCGCGGCGGTCGACCAGCTCGCGACCTGGGCGGAGCGCGCGGGCGCGCAGGTCGTCCGGCCGCAGCACCCCGGGCAGGACCCGGCGAGCGTCGCCTACCAGACCGTGCAGTTCGCGATCGACAACGGCATCGACATCGCGATCATCGACACGGCGGGCCGTCTGCAGACCAAGGCGGGCCTGATGGATGAGCTGGGCAAGGTCACCCGCGTCATCGAGAAGCTCGCCCCGATCGCCGAGACCCTGCTCGTGCTCGACGGCACGACCGGGCAGAACGGCGTCGCGCAGGCGGAGGCCTTCTTCGAGAGCGCGGGCGTCACCGGGCTCGTGGTGACGAAGCTCGACGGCTCGGCGAAGGGCGGCTTCGTGCTGCGCGTGCAGCAGCAGACGGGCATCCCGATCAAGCTCATCGGGCAGGGCGAGGGCATCGGCGACCTGACGGGATTCACCCCGCACGTGTTCGCCGCGAGCCTGGTGCCCTAGCCGCTGCGATCGGTCGGGCGCGACGCTCAGTCGAGCGCGGCGTGCTCGACGGCGAGCATGAGGTACGTCTCGGCGTTGCGCCGGATCCCCGCCACCTCCTCCTCGGTGAGCTCGCGCCGCACCTTCGCGGGTACGCCGGCCACGAGTGAGCGCGGCGGCACGATCGTGCCCTCGAGCACGACGGCGCCGGCGGCGACGAGCGACTCGCGCCCGATGACGGCGCCGTTGAGCACCGTGGCGCTCATGCCGATGAGGCAGTCGTCTTCGACCGTGCAGCCGTGCAGCATCGCGTTGTGTCCGACGCTCACGCCGCGACCGACGATCGTCGGCTTGCCGGGGTCGCCGTGCACGGTCACGTTGTCCTGCAGGTTCGACCCCTCGCCGAGCTCGATGCGGTCGCGGTCGGCGCGCAGCACGGCCCCGTAGAACACCGAGGCGCGCGGGTGGATGCGCACCTGGCCGATGAGGGTGGCGTTCGGGGCGACCCAGGCCTCCGCATCCACCTGGGGCTCATGACCGAAGATCGCGCGACGCATGGTTCCTCCTCGATGTCGGCCCCGACGGTCCGGGCAGCCGGTGCACCCAGTCAACCAGAGCCCGCCGCCTAGAATGGGGCCACTATGGCGACTTTCGGCACCCTCTCCGACCGGCTGACAGCGACCTTCAGCGCCCTGCGCACGAAGGGCAAGCTGAGCGCGGCCGACGTCGACGGCACGGTGCGCGAGATCCGCAAGGCCCTGCTCGACGCCGACGTCGCCCTGCCCGTCGTGAAGGACTTCACGGCCGCCGTGCGCGAGCGCGCCCTCGGCGACGAGGTCAACAAGGCGCTGAACCCGGCGCAGCAGGTCGTGCAGATCGTCAACGACGAGCTCATCGGCATCCTCGGCGGCCAGCAGCGCCGCCTGCAGTTCGCGAAGAACCCGCCGACCGTCATCATGCTCGCGGGCCTGCAGGGTGCCGGAAAGACGACGCTCGCGGGCAAGCTCGCCCAGTGGCTGAAAGCGGATGGCCACACCCCGCTGCTCGTCGCCTGCGACCTCCAGCGCCCCAACGCCGTGCAGCAGCTGCAGGTGGTGGCCGAGCAGGCCGGCGTAGCCGTGTTCGCGCCCGAGCCCGGGAACGGCGTGGGCGACCCGGTGCGGGTGGCGAAGGACGCCGTGAAGCACGCCACGACGGCCCTCCACGACGTCGTGATCGTCGACACGGCAGGCCGTCTCGGTGTGGACGCCGAGCTCATGAAGCAGGCCGGCGACATCCGGAAGGCGATCGACCCCGACGAGGTGCTGTTCGTCATCGACGCGATGATCGGGCAGGACGCGGTCGCGACCGCGAAGGCCTTCCAGGAGGGCGTCGACTTCACCGGCGTCGTGCTGTCGAAGCTCGATGGCGACGCGCGCGGCGGTGCCGCGCTCAGCGTCGCGAGCGTCACCGGCCGGCCGATCATGTTCGCCAGCACGGGCGAGGGCCTCGGCGACTTCGAGCCGTTCTACCCCGACCGCATGGCGAGCCGCATCCTCGACCTCGGTGACATCCTCACGCTCATCGAGCAGGCGCAGAAGGCCTTCGACGAGGAGGACGCCCGCAAGACGGCCGAGAAGTTCGCGACCGACAGCTTCACGCTCGAGGACTTCCTGGCCCAGATGCAGCAGCTCAAGCAGATGGGCTCGCTCAAGGGCATGCTCGGCATGCTGCCGGGCGCCCGCGGCATGCGCGAGCAGCTCGACAACTTCGACGAGCGCGAGCTCGTGCGCACCGAGGCGATCATCCAGTCGATGACCCTCGCCGAGCGCCGCACGCCGAAGCTGCTGAACGGCTCGCGCCGCCTGCGCATCGCCAAAGGCTCGGGTACGACCGTCACCGAGGTGAACGCCCTCGTGAACCGCTTCGAGCAGGCGGCGAAGATGATGAAGACCGTCGCCAAGGGCGGGGTGCCGCAGGTTCCCGGCATGGGCCCGATGCCCGGCATGGGTGGTGGTGGGGCCGCCTCGCTGCGCAAGGCGCAGGCCAAGAAGAAGGGCAAGGGTGCCTCGCGCTCGGGCAACCCGGCGAAGCGCGCGGCCGAGGAGGCCGCTCGGGCGCAGGGCGTGAAGCCGGCGGGGGCGGGCGCCTCCGGAGCCGGATTCGGCCTC
>JAIWOM010000108.1 GCA_020216895.1 Microcella sp. | reverse complement strand
CGATGCGGGCGGCGCCGAGGGCGGGGGATGAGTCACAGCGGGGTCCTCTCGGCAGCGGCCGGGCATCCGGCGCCCCGCATCGTCACGCGACGAACGCGCGAGGCCGGTCGGCCGCACGTGCACGGGGAGGCGACCGGGGGAGGCCCGGGCTGTGGAGGAGGTGCTCCTGGGCCACAATGGGGGCATGACCTTCGACCGGGAGCGCTCCGAGCCCGGCGTCTTCCGCATCTGCTTCGTGTGCACCGGCAACATCTGCCGCTCCCCGATGGCCGAGGTCGTGTTCCGCGCGCTGATCCGTGCCCGCGGCTGGGAGAAGTACGTCAGCGTCCAGTCGGCCGGAACCGGCGAGTGGCACGTGGGCGAGAGCAGCGACCCGCGCACCACCGCCGCCCTCCGGGCGCGCGGCTACAGCGGCGGCGGGCATCGTGCGCGGCAGTTCGATGTCTCGTGGTTCGAGAACCTCGACCTCGTCATCGCCTTCGACCGCACCCACGAGCGCATCCTGAAGTCGTGGGCCCCCGACGAGGATGCGCGCGCGAAGGTGCACCTGCTGCTGAGCTTCGACCCCGACGCCGGCGGCGCCCTCGACGTGCCCGACCCGTACTACTCCGACACCGCGATGTTCGACGGCGTGCTCGCCATGATCGAACGATCGTGCACCGCTCTGTTCCGTCAGCTCGAACCCGGTATCCGACAGGGAGTCACCCCATGAGCCCGCTCAGCACGCAGCCCCTCAGTCCGCTCGACGGCCGTTACCAGCATCAGGTGGCGGCGCTCGGCGAGCACCTCAGCGAGGCCGGGCTCAATCGCGCGCGCATCCAGGTCGAGGTCGAATGGCTGATCCACCTCACCGAGCACGAGCTGTTCGGTGCGCGCCGCCTCACCGCGGAGGAGACCCGGCAGCTACGGGCGGTCGTCACCGACTTCAGCGACGACGACATCGCCGACCTCGCGCGGCGCGAGGCCGTCACCCGCCACGACGTCAAGGCGGTCGAGTACTTCGTCCGCGACAAGCTCGCCGGCCTCGGGCTCACCGAGCTCGCCGAGCTCACCCACTTCGCCTGCACGAGCGAGGACATCAACAACCTCGCGTACGCCATCACGATCCGCGCGGCGGTGCGCGATGTCTGGATGCCGCGCGCGCGCTCGGTGATCGAGACGCTGCGCGGCCTGGCCGTCAGCCTGCGCGACGTGCCGATGCTCGCGCACACCCACGGCCAGCCCGCCACCCCCACGACCATGGGCAAGGAGCTGGCCGTGACGGTGCACCGGCTCGAGCTGCTGCTCGCGACCGTCGACGAGGTCGAGTACCGCGGCAAGTTCTCGGGGGCGACGGGCACGTTCTCGGCGCACCTCGCCGCTGACCCCGATCACGACTGGATCGCCGCGTCGCGCGACTTCGTCACCGGGCTGGGGCTCACCTGGAACCCCCTGACCACCCAGATCGAGTCGCACGACTGGCAGGCGCAGCTCTACCAGCGCATCAGCCACGTGGGCCGGGTGCTGCACAATCTCTGCACCGACGTCTGGACCTACATCTCGATGGGCTACTTCCGGCAGATCCCGCAGCCGGGGGCGACCGGGTCATCGACCATGCCGCACAAAATCAACCCGATCCGCTTCGAGAACGCCGAGGCCAACCTCGAGCTCGCGAGCGCGCTGCTCGACTCCCTCGCGGCGACCCTCGTGACGTCCCGCCTGCAGCGCGACCTCACCGACTCGACGACGCAGCGCAACGTGGGCGTCGCCCTCGGGCACTCGCTGCTCGCCCTCGACAACATCGAGAAGGGGCTCGGCGAGATCGCGGTCGACCCCGAGGCGCTGGCCCGCGATCTCGACGCCAACTGGGAAGTCCTCGGCGAGGCGATCCAGACGGTGGTGCGGGCCGAGATCACGGCGGGGCGCAGTTCGATCGCCGACCCCTACGCGATGCTCAAGGAGCTCACCCGGGGTCACCGCGTGGGGCCGGATGCCCTCCGGGCGTTCGTCGAGGGGCTCGACATCGGCGACGACGCCAAGCAGCGGCTGCTCGCCCTGACGCCCGCGGCGTACATCGGCGCCGCATCCCGCCTCGTGGCGTTCATCGAGGGCGACTGAGCCCTGCCGCCGAGCGCGGGAGCAGCCGAGCGGCTCAGTCGTTCAGGGTGTCGGGCTGCCGCTCGCCGTCGGCCGGCTTGTTCGGCGTGATGGCGAGCATCAGCATCGCCAGCACGACCAGGTCGAGCACGAAGGCGCCACCGAAGGCGATCAGCGCGATCAGGAGATCGCGCGTGACCATGAGCGTGATCAGGCCGATGAAGACCGCGACCAGTGCCGCGAGCGCGACGAGCTCGGAGGGGCGCAGGGTGATGCGGGCGGAGGGTTCGGTCATGACGAGGGGCTCTCTGAGACGGGCGCCGACCACTTCAGGCTGAAGCCGGCGATGACGAGGTAGACGCCGATGATGACGGCGTAGGCACCGAAGAAGCCGACCGCGCTGACCGCGTCGCCGACGAAGGCGAGCACGAGCGCGAGCGCGAGGGTTCCGGTGCCGATGACGAGCGCGTCGCGGGCGAACCCGTCGCGACCGCGGTGGCGCAGGCCCCAGACCAGCTCGAGCGCCCCGGCCAGCACCGCGTAGCCGCCGACGAGCAGGAGGAACAACGGCAGCCCCGCCGTGCCGGTCAGCAGCACGACCACGGCGAGAGCGCCGACCACCGCCGCGATGACCGCGAGCGCGCGGTGCAGGCCACCGAGCGCCTGGGTGCGCGGCAGGCGGAGCCCGGTGCCGAGCAGGATGAGCGCGGACCCGAGGCCGAACACGCTCAGCATGACCAGGCCGACCGCGGGGGAGTGGTCGGCGGTGAACGTGATGGCGAGGCCGGCTGCCGCGGCGGGCAGAGCGCGGAGCACAGGGGCGAGCCAGAGGCCGCTCAGCGCGGGCGCCTCGGAGGCGGTGGATGTCACGACCCCATCGTACGGGCGCGCGGGTGTGAGCCTCCTGCGACCCCGATCGGCCGCGCGACCCCGAGGGGCGCGCCTACATGCGGGGCATGTCGGCGAAGCGCGACAGGTGGCCCTGGAAGGCGACCGTGATGGTCTTGGTCGGACCGTTGCGGTGCTTGGCCACGATGAGGTCGGCCTCGCCGGGGCGGGCGCTCTCCTTCTCGTAGGCGCTGTCGCGGTGCAGCAGGATCACCATGTCGGCGTCCTGCTCCAGCGAGCCCGACTCGCGCAGGTCGCTGAGGGCGGGCATCTTGTCGGCACGCTGCTCCGGACCGCGGTTGAGCTGCGAGAGGGCGACGACCGGCACCTGGAGCTCCTTGGCCATGAGCTTGAGCGCCCGCGAGAACTCGCTGACCTCCTGTTGCCGGCTCTCGACGCGCTTGCCGCTGGTCATGAGCTGGAGGTAGTCGATGATGACCATCTTCAGCCCGACCTTCTGCTTGAGCCGGCGGCACTTCGCACGGATCTCCACGAGGGTCATGTTGGGGCTGTCGTCGATGTACAGCGGCGCATCATTGATGCGCCCCCGGGTGGCCGCGATGGTGGTCCAGTCGCGCTGGTCGACCGTGCCCTTGCGCATCGCCTGGAGGGGGACGGAGGCCTCGGCGGAGAGCAGGCGCATCGCGATCTCGCTGCGGCCCATCTCGAGCGAGAAGATGATCGTCGGAAGATCGTGCTTGATGGCGGCGCCGCGCGCGAAGTCGAGCGCGAGCGTCGACTTGCCGAGCGCGGGGCGCGCGGCCACGAGGATCAGCTGGCCGGCGTGGAGGCCGTTGGTGAGCTCGTCGAGGTCGGCGAAGCCGGTGGGCACGCCGGTCATCGAGCCGTCACGGCCCTTCGCGGCCTCGATCTCGTCGATCGCGACCGTGACCGCCTCGGTCAGGGGGATGTAGTCCTCGGACTCGACACCGCCCGCGACGTCGTAGATCTCGCGCTGGGCGTTGTTGACGAGGTCGGTGACCTCGCCCTCGGAGGCGTAGCCCATCTGCACGATGCGGGTGCCCGCCTCTACCAGGCGGCGCAGCACGGCCTTCTCGGCGACGAGCGAGGCGTAGTAGCCGGCGTTGGCGGCCGTGGGCACGATGGCGGTCAGCGTGTGCAGGTAGTCGGCGCCGCCGGCTCGCGAGAGCGAGCCCGACTTCGTCAGCTCGTCGGTGACGGCGATGACGTCGGTCGGCTCGCCGTGCGAGTAGAGCGTGAGGATCGCGTCGAAGATCACCTCGTGCTTCGGGATGTAGAAGTCGACGCCGCGGACGGTCTCCACGACGTCGGCGACGGCGTCCTTGCTGAGCAGCATGCCGCCGAGGGCGCTCTGCTCGGCGAGCAGGTCGTGGGGCGGGACGCGCTCGGCGCCGCGACCCTCGCCGGCCGGGGACGGGGCGGCCGAGATGTGCGCGATGGACATGATCGACTCCCTTCTCCGATGCCGCCGGTGGATGCTCCCACCGGTCTACCGCCGACCTCCGACGACGGGGCTCCCGGGTCTCGGGGCCACCCGCCGCTGGGCGACGCCCCACCCTAGGAAGCGGTGCCGTGAGCGCTCAAGTCGAGCCTGTGGACAGCGCTGTGGAATCTTGCGGAGAAACGCCGGGGGCGGTGTGGGGAAGCTGTGGAGACCGCTGTGGGATTCCGCCTGAGTTCTGCCCAGATGTCCATTCTGATCAGGGATTTCTCTTTTCACACGGTGTGTGGAGAAACAGGCTTCAAGTGGAGGGTGAAGCTTCCCTCGCTGGGGACGGGGATGTGGACGGATGGACGGTCTACCCCTTGACAGACGGAAGCAGAAAGGGGTATCCGCGCCGAGGCGCGGATACCCCTTCTCCGGGTGTCGCGAGGGCTACTTGGCCGCGACGACCGAGACCGTGATGGTCGCGACGATGCCGTCGCGCAGCTTCAGGATCGCCTCGTGCTTGCCGACACCCTTGATGGGCGCGACGAGCTCGATGAGGCGCTTGTCGACCGAGCCGAGACCCGCGGCCGCGACCGCGTCGGCGATGTCGCCGGTCTTGACCGAGCCGAACAGGCGTCCCTCGGCACCGGCCTTGACGGCCAGGGTGACGGGGTTGGCCTCGAGGCGCGCCTTGAGGTCCATGGCCTCCTCGATCGTGGCGTGCTCGCGCGCGGCGCGGGCGGCCTTGATCGACTCGACCTGCTTCTCGCCACCGCGGGTCCACGAGACGGCGAAGCCCTGGGGGATGAGGTAGTTGCGGGCGTACCCGTTCTTGACCTCGACGACATCACCCGGAGCGCCGAGCCCCGTGACGTCCTGCGTGAGGATGACCTTCGACATGATGCGCTTCCCCTATCGTCCCGCGCCGGCGTACGGCAGCAGGGCCATCTCGCGCGCGTTCTTGACGGCGCGGGCGATGAGGCGCTGCTCCTGCACGGAGACACCGGTGATGCGACGGGCGCGGATCTTCCCGCGCTCCGAGATGAACTTGCGAAGCGTCGCGACGTCCTTGTAGTCGATGACGCCGACGCGGATCGCCTTCGCGGGGGCGGCGTTCTTCGCGCCCTTCCCGCCGCGCGGCTTGCGGCGGTCGCCGCTGCTCTTGCCAGCCATGTGGTTGTCCTTTACGTGATGTGATGCGGAATCGATCCGGGAGCGCCCCTCTGCGGGGGCTCACCGGATCAGAACGGGGTGTCGTCCGAGAACGAACCGGGCGTGTTCCAGACATCGCCGCCCGAGGCCGCCGGGGCCGCCGGAGCGCCCCAGGGCCCGTCGGCGATCGG
>JAIWOM010000107.1 GCA_020216895.1 Microcella sp. | reverse complement strand
AGGGGCCTCGGGCGACGCGGTGAAGAGCCCCATGCAGGCCACCGTTGTGAAGCTCGCCGTCGCCGAGGGCGACACGGTCGTCGCGGGCGACCTCGTGGTCGTGCTCGAGGCCATGAAGATGGAGCAGCCGATGACCGCGCACAAGGACGGCGTGGTCGCGAGCATCGGCGCGGCCGTCGGCGACACGGTCTCGTCGGGCCACGTGCTGCTCACGA
Organism: Microcella sp.; assembly: GCA_020216895.1. Lineage (GTDB taxonomy): Bacteria > Actinomycetota > Actinomycetes > Actinomycetales > Microbacteriaceae > Microcella. The sequence continues at coordinate 5,503 of JAIWOM010000107.1, read as the reverse complement.
TCACCGACTGACCGGTCCGCGTCAGCGCACGGCGACCCGGATGCCCCCGGAGCCGACCGCGTCGTCGCGCACGTGCACCAGCAGGGTGTGCAACACTAGCGCGATGCCGAGCATCTCCATCGACTCCTCGACCGCGGTGATCGTCGCGCTGATGAGGTGCGACGGCACGGGATTCAGCGACTCGCGCCAGGGGAACGTCGCCGCATCGATCATCTCGACCCCGATCGCGCCCGTCAGCCACACCCCGATCCCGATGATCAGCCCCGCGCGGGTGCGCGCAGGGAGCCCCACGACGAAGTGGGCGAAGAGCAGCGCGAGCACCACGACCAGGATGAGCGCGGGCACGACCCAGGCGAGCCAGAACGGACCGCTCGTGATGCCCAGCAGAGAGCGCATCGGCAGCACGAGCATCTCGTGCACCTGCAGCTGCTCGTCGATCGACGCGGCCGTGAAGACGACCGCCACGCCGGCCCACCACCGCCAGACCGGGGAGGCGGCGCGACGCTCGACGACCGCGATCAGGACGGCGACCGCGACGACCGCGAGCAGCATCGCGATCGTGAACCAGGTGGCGGCCGCCGCCTCGCCCCCGATATCGAGGATGCGCAGGAGCTCGGACTGCGCGAGACCGCGCGGGGGCGGCCACGAGAGCAGGAGTGCCGAGCGAGCACCGTGCGCGAGCACCAGCAGCACGATCGTGCCGAGGAGCACCGTGAGCACCCTCCGGCTCACGACCGTCAGTCGGGGCAGCTCGACCATGCCGGTCGGCTCCGGTTCGGGAGCGGCGGCCGGCACGGGCTAGTCGCGGCCGACGTGCATGGCGCGCGCCGCATCCGTGATGCCGCCCGAGAGCGACGGGTACACCGAGTAGGCGCGGGCCAGCTGGTCGACAGTCAGACGGTGCTCGACGGCGAGCGCGACCGGCAGGATCAGCTCGGAGGCGCGCGGTGCCACCACGACGCCGCCGATGACCGTGCCCGACGTGCGGGCCGCGAACAGCTTGATGAAGCCGTCGCTGACGCCCTGCATCTTCGCCCGCGGGTTGGTCTCGAGCATGAGCTTGTGCACGACGCCGCGCGTGGCGCCCTCCTCGATCTGCTTCTGCGAGAAGCCGACCGTCGCGATCTCCGGTGCCGTGAAGATGTTCGACGTCACATTGCGCAGGGTGAGCGGCGTGACCGCGTCGCCCATCGCGTGGTAGACCGCGGTGCGGCCCTGCATCGAGGCGACGGAGGCCAGCGGCAGCGAGTCGCTGCAGTCGCCGACCGCGTAGACGCTCGGCATCGAGGTGCGGGCCACCTTGTTGACGGCGATGTGGCCGGATGCGGTCAACTGCACGCCCGCATCCTCGAGCCCGATGCCCGCGGTGTTGGGGATCGAGCCGACCGCCATGAGGCAGTGCGAGCCCTCGATGACGCGCCCGTCGGCGAGCGTCACGACCACGCCGTCACCGCTCCGCACCACCGAGTCGGCGCGGCTCTTCGAGAGCACCGTCATGCCGTTGCGGCGGAAGACCGTCTCGATCACCTGCGCGGCGTCGGCGTCCTCCCCCGGCAGCACCTGGTCGCGGCTCGACACGAGCGTGACCTGGGCGCCGAGGGCCCGGTAGGCGGAGGCGAACTCGGCGCCGGTGACGCCCGAGCCGACAACGATGATGTGCTCGGGCACGGTGTCGAGGCGGTACAGCTGGGTCCAGGTGAGGATGCGCTCGCCGTCGGGCTGCGCGCTGGGCAGCTCGCGGGGCGAGGCGCCGACGGCGACGATGACCGTGTCGGCGTCGACCTGGTCGAAGTCGGTGCGCTTCTTGCCCTGCCCGGTCGAGACGACGACGCGCTGCGGCCCGTCGAGGCGCCCCTCGCCGACGATGATCCGCACCCCGGCGTCGACGAGCTGCTCGCGCATGTCGTCGCTCTGCTCCTGCGCGAGGCGCAGCACGCGCTTGTTGACCTGGGCGAGGTTGACGGCGAGCTCGGGCTTCACGGCGCGGCCGCCCTCGCCGCGCGCGAAGAACTGCACGCCCAGCTCGCCCGCGCCGCCGATGGCGCCCGCGGCCTCGGCGGTGGCGATGAGGGTCTTCGAGGGCACGACGTCGGTGAGCACCGCCGAGCCGCCGACCCCGGCGCGCTCGACGAGGGTCACCTCGGCGCCGAGCTGCGCGCCGGCCAGCGCGGCCTCGTAGCCGCCGGGGCCTCCACCCAGAACGGCGATGCGCTGCTTGCGGTCGAACAGTGTCGTCATGCTGACTATCCTTCCGCATCCGACCCCTCATTCGAGCAGTGCCCAGCGCGGCGCAGGGCGCGTCAGTAGGCTGGCTGGCATGTCGCACACTGCCTCGAACCCGCTCGACGACCCGCACGCCGACCCCTTCGCCATCGCCGCCCAAGCGGCCGCGCAGTTGGCCGAGGCGACCGGTGTCGAGCGCCACGACATCGCCCTGACGCTCGGCTCGGGCTGGGCGAAGGCCGCCGACCTGATCGGGGAGACGACGCACACCATCCCGGCCACCGAGATCGCCGGCTTCAGCAAGCCCGCCCTGGAGGGGCACGTCGGCACGCTGCGGTCGATCCTGCTGCCGAGCGGCAAGCGCGCCCTCGTCATCGGCGCCCGCACCCACTACTACGAGAACCACGGCGTGCGGCGGGTGGTGCACTCGGTGCGCACCGCGGCCGCGGCCGGCGCCTCCGTCATGATCCTCACCAACGGCGCCGGCGGCATCAAGGAGCACTGGAAGCCCGGCACGCCGGTGCTGATCAGCGACCACCTGAACCTGACGGCGAACTCGCCGCTCGAGGGCGCGACCTTCATCGACCTGACCGACCTGTATTCCCAGAAGCTTCGCGACCTCGCTCACGAGGTCGACCCGGGCCTCGACGAGGGTGTGTACGTGCAGTTCCGCGGCCCGCACTACGAGACGCCCGCCGAGGTGCAGATGGCGAAGGCGATGGGCGGCCACATCGTCGGCATGTCGACCGCGCTCGAGGCCATCGCCGCGCGCCAGGCTGGCATGGAGGTGCTCGGCCTCTCGCTGATCACCAACCTCGCCGCGGGCATCTCGCCCGAGCCGCTCAGCCACGCCGAGGTGATCCAGGCGGGCAAGGATGCCGAGCCGGTGATCAGCGCCCTGCTGGCCCGCATCGTCGCGAAGCTGTAGTTCCGCCGTCTGCGCAAGGAGACCGTCATGACCACTCTCGACCAGGCCAAGTCGTGGCTCGAGCAGGACCCCGACCCGGAGACCCGCGCCGAGCTCGCGGCGCTGATCCCCGCCGCCGAGGCAGGCGATGCGGCGGCGATGGATGCCCTCCGCGACCGCTTCGACACCCGCCTGACGTTCGGCACCGCGGGCCTGCGGGGTGAGCTCGGCGCGGGCTCGAACCGTATGAACCGGGTGCTCGTCTCCCAGGCCGCGACCGGATTCGCCCGCTGGCTGCTCGACCGTGACGAGAACGCCTCGGTGGTCATCGGCTACGACGGCCGCGTCAACAGCGACGTGTTCGCGCGCGACTCGGCCGAGCTGATGGCCGGGGCCGGCGTGCGCGTCGTGCTGCTGCCGCGCGCCCTGCCGACGCCCGTGCTGGCCTTCGCCGTGCGGCACCTCGGGGTGAGCGCCGGCGTCATGGTCACGGCGAGCCACAACCCGCCGCGCGACAACGGCTACAAGGTGTACCTCGGCGGCCGCGACGGTGGTTCGCAGATCGTCGCGCCGACCGACGAGGCGATCCACCAGGCGATCCTCGCAGTGGCCGACACGAGCGTGGTCGGCGAGCTGCCGCGCTCGACCGCCTTCGACCTCGCCGACGAGAGCGTCATCGACGCCTACGTGGCGCGCACCGCGGCGCTGGTGCCCCGCACGGCCGAGTCGCCGGTCATCGACCCGGTGCGCTTCGTCTACACGGCCATGCACGGCGTCGGGTGGGAGGTCGCGCAGCGCGTCTTCGCCGCCGCCGGGCTCGGCGACCCGACCGTGGTGGCCGAGCAGATCGAGCCCGACGGCGCGTTCCCGACCGTGGCCTTCCCGAACCCGGAGGAGCCGGGCGCCATGGACCTGGCGTTCGCGACGGCCCGCGCCGCCGGGGCCGAACTGATCATCGCCAACGACCCCGACGCCGACCGGCTCGCGGTCGCGATCCCCGACGACAGCGCCCCCGAAGGATGGCGCCGCCTGACCGGCAACGAGGTGGGTGCGCTGCTCGGCTGGCGCGCCGCGGAGCGCCTGCAGCGCGAGGAGCGCCAGGCGAAGTTCGCGGCATCGCTGGTCTCCTCCCCCGCCCTGTCTGCGGTCGCGAACGCCTACGGCGTGAGCTACAGCGACACCCTCACCGGCTTCAAGTGGATCTCGCGGGTCGGCGGCCTCGGCTACGGCTACGAGGAGGCCCTCGGCTACCTCGTCGACCCCGAGAAGGTGCGCGACAAGGACGGCATCTCGGCCGCCGTCGACCTCCTCGCCCTCGCTGGCGAGCTGAAGGCGGCCGGTCGCACCCTCGTCGACCACCAGCGCGACTTCGACGAGCGCTTCGGCGCCTTCGCGAGCGCCCAGGTGTCGCTGCGGGTCACCGACCTGAGCCGCATCGGTGCGATCATGGCGGCCCTGCGCGACAACCCGCCCGCCGAGATCGGCGGCGTGCGCGTCAGCCAGGTCGACGACTTCTCGGGCGGCTTCGGGGTCTTCCCGCCGAGCGACATCCTGCGGTTCTGGATGCACGGCGGCGCCCGCGTCATCGTGCGGCCGAGCGGCACCGAGCCCAAGGTCAAGGTCTACATCGACGCCTCGAGCGAGACCGGCTCGGTCGACGAGCGCCGGGCGGCCGCGGCGGCCCAGGTGGCCGCGCTCGAAGCCGGCATGCGCACGCTGATCGTCTGAGCACTTCTCAGGCGCGGAGCGCGGTGCCGCATAGGGTGGAGGAGTGACCGATCCGACACCCGGTGCGACCCCGCGGCAGCCCCTGCTGCCGACTCCGGTGGTGGTGCTGTGGTTCGTGGCGCTGCTGAGCTGGGCATCCGGGCGCGTGATCGGCGCCCTGAACCTGCTGCCGCTTCCGAACCCGTCCGGGCCGCTCGGCGAGCCGGGTCGCGACACGATCGACGAGGCGGTGCTCGCCGAGCTCCAGCGCATCACCGCCCTGCAATCGCTGCCCACGACCGTCGCCGTCGTCCTGGCCGCGATCGGCCTCGGGATGCTCTACAACCGCCGCGGCTTCGACCGGCTCTCCCGCCCCGCGGCCGCCGCGGCCATCGTCATGGCGATCGCGAGCGCGCTCGCCGCGGTCGGCGTGCTCACCCTGCTCACGATCGGCCCCGCGCGCCCGATCGGCATCATCGACCTGCAGGTGGGGGTGGTGGTCGCGGTGACGACCGCAGCGGCCGCCGCCTCCGCGGTCGTGCTGATCCGCCCCTACGTCGACCCGATGGTCGCGCACGTGTGGGCGGGCATCGCGGGCGCGGGCATCGCCCTGCCGTTCATGGTCGCCGGCATCAGCCCGGCAGGTCTTGGCCGCCCAGCGTGACC
>JAIWOM010000106.1 GCA_020216895.1 Microcella sp. | reverse complement strand
TCCGCCGCGATGCTGCCGGGCCGGGCAGCGACCGGGATGAGCACCGCTGCGTCGGACGCCAGCTCGAGCGCTGGCCCGACGGCCGAGGCGATGACCGGCACGCCGGCCGCGAAGCAGTCGGCGACCGCCGCCGAACTCTCGCCGCGCGTGGTCGCCCGCAACTGGACGGCCACGAGTGCCCGCGCGAGCCAGGATGCGTAGTCGGCATCATCGACGCGGCCGGTGGTCACGACCCGGTCGGCGACCCCCGCCTCCGCCGCTCGTCGCTCAAGGCGCTGGTGCACGGCCTCATCGAGGTGGCTCTCGCCGACGAGGGCGAAGACGAGGTCGGGGTGCCGCATCGCCGCGATGATGAACGCCTCCCAGACCTCTTCGGTGCGCTTGGCCGAACTCAGGATCCCCATGGAGACGATCGCGTCACGGGCGGTCTCACCGACCGGGATCACGGGTCGATGCGCGAACGTGACGATGCGCACCTCATCGCGATCATCGGGGGCGAGCTCGAGCCGCGCGAGCGACGCGGCGTACTGGGAGTGCACGAGCAGGCGGTCGGCCCGTCGAGCCACCGAGCGCACGAGAGGGCGGTTGAGATCGGCGTAGTCGGGCGAGCGATGAGCGGGGAAGCGAGTGTGCTCGACGGGAAGGTCGCCCGACTCGAGCGCGTCCAGCACGAGCAGCGAATCGCCGTCGACGATCTCGGGGCGGCGAGTGCGCGCGAGGCGCAGCACGCCCTGCAGCGACACATCGTGGAGCAGAGCGGAGCCCCCGCGGTGCCGATGCAGTTCGGCGAACACGCCGTAGTGGTACTCGCTGTTGCCGATGCAGTAGAGGACGTCGTCGTACTCCCCCTCCGCGGCGCGCAGCGCAGGAAGAGCGGCCATCGCGAACACGCGCACGCCGTCGATCCACACAGCATCGGCCCCGGACTGGGCGAATACGTCGACGTCGACGTGGCGCGCGAGCTCGGGCAGCAGTCGCGCCGAGTAGTCGGCCACGCCGCTCGCCACCGGCGGCATCGGGCTGACGAGCGCGATTCGGGGGCGCGAACGCATGGACTCCCGCGGTCGGCGGCGGCGCGGCACGGCATCCTCGTAGGCCTGCACGGTCCGAGCCGCCACGTCGTCCCACGAGTAGCGCGCGGTCGCCGCGAACTCGAGCAGCCGGTCGCGCAGCGCACCGGGCGCCAGCGCTGCGCTGATGCGGTCGGCGATCGAGCGGGCATCCTGCGGATCGAATCGACCCGCCGGGTCGGGCACGATCTCGACGAGCGACGAGGTGTCGGCCACGATGCAGGGGGCGCCGCAGGCGAGGGCTTCCGCGACCGGCAGGCCGAAGCCCTCGTAGAGCGAGGGGAAGACGAAGAGCGCGGTCGACTGCTTGAGGGCGACGAGCACGGCATCGTCCACGTACCCGGTCAGCAGCAGGTCATCGAGCACGCCGAGCGCGCGCGCCTCATTCTCGAGGTGCTCGCGCTCGATCGGCCGCAGCGAGCAGACGATGACCAGCTGGTGCCTGGCGCGGACGGCGCGGGGCAGCAAGGCATAGCCCTCGAGGAGCCCCACGAGGTTCTTCCGGAAGTCCCAACCTCCGGTGTACAGCACGAAATCCGGACGCAGACCGGGCACCGCCGCGCGGGCTCGGTCGAACGCGAGCCCCGGATCGGCCACGGGAACGAACTCGGCCGAGACCCCCGCGCCGACCGTCACGATGCGTGCGGGGTCGACCCCGCCGAGCGCAATCGCGTCACGGGTCGTCGCGTTCGAGATGCTGAGCACGCGATCGGCCTGCCGCACGAGCTCGAGCCGCGAGCGGTACGCGGCCATCATTCCCGGAGACGGGAGATACACCTCCGGGTAGCGGAGCGGAATGAGGTCGTAGAGCGTCGCGACCGTCGCACCGTACGGGCCGGGGAGCGAGTCGATGCGCCCGGGGAACCCGTAGAACGGCGACGTGACGTGCAACACCTCGGCTCCGCCACGCACGGTGGGATCGTCGTCGCGCAGGAGGCGACCGGAGTGCAGGAGTCCGCGCGCGCTGCGGGGCACGGGACCATCGGCGCCGAGCAGCCACGCGAAATCGCGGTCGCCGCGCGCCGCCTCCGTGGCGGTGGCCAGGTGAGCAGTGTAGGTCGGAATGCCCCGCTCGGGATGCGTCGGGTCCTGCAGGCAGCGCAGGTCGACGTGAACCAGCGCCGGCATCTCAGTGGCCAGGAGCGGCAGGAGCGGCAGGAGAATCCGCCGCAGGCTCGACCACGCCGTCACGCAGGGTCGCGGCGCGCACCTCCTCGCGCAGGCGCGCAACCGACTCGCCGAGCACGATCACCGAGTCGAGCAGCGCCTGGTTGATCTCGCGGACCTCCGCGAGCTCGCGCTCCAGCCGAGCGGCCGACTGCGCGTCGACGAGGTTCTCAACGCGGCTCAAGTGCTCGTGCACCCCGCCGAACCGTCGGTTGACGTATCCGCGAAAGGGAGCACTGATGCGCCGCGCGAGCCATGCCACGGGATCCTCCTCCGGGTGCGATGGGGGTCAGGGCAGGGGCCGCACCCGCGGCGCACTGTGGTGCGCCGCGGGAATTCTCCCACACCGCCCACGAACGGCGCGCCGGTAGGCTGGCCTTCATGTCCTGGCTCCGCGACCGGCGCGTGGCCCTCGCCGCCGTGACGTTCTTCACGCTGCTGGCCGGCGACGCCTGGCGGTACTCGGTGAGCTGGTACGGCTGGGGCGCGGTCATCGTGCTCATCGTGGCCGGCTGGGTCGCCGTCGCGGTGCACGGCCGGGTCGACCTCCGCCGCATCCCGATCGCGCTCGGCGCGCTCGCCCTGCTCATGGCCGCATCGATCCTCTGGTCGGCGTATCCGGGTGCCTCGGCGCTGGGAGTGACGGGCACCGTCGCGACGATGCTCGTCGGCGTGATCATGGCGCACACGCTGGACCTCCCGGAGCTGCTGCGGGCCCTCGGGGTGGCCCTCCGCTGGATCCTCGGCCTCTCCCTGGCGTTCGAACTGTTCGTGGCCGCCGTGCTGCAGCGCCCCGTGCTGCCGCTGTGGGTGGAGTACGAGGAGCCCTTCCCCCGCGCGTTCTACTGGTCGCGCGCCCTGCTGTTCGAGGGCGGGCGCATCCAGGGGATCCCCGGCAACGCGAACCTGCTCGCCTTCGCCGCGCTGCTCGCCGTCATCGTGTTCGGCATCCAGCTCGCCGAGCGCCGGGTCGGGGCGGCCGCGGGCTGGGGCTGGCTGGGCGCGGCCGTGCTGACGCTCGCCCTGACCCGGTCCTCCACCGTGCTCGTGTGCGGCCTCGCGGCGGCAGCCATGCTCGGTGTGGTGCTGCTCGCTCGCCGGCTCACCCTGCGCGGGCAGTACGTGCTCGCCGGCGTGACCGCCCTCGCGATCGGGGCCGCAGCGGCGGGCGCGGTCGCGGCCCGCGAACCGCTGCTCGCGCTCCTGGGGCGCAGCGAGGACCTCACCGGGCGTCTCGACATCTGGGCCGCGGTGATCGGGCTCGCCCAGGAGCGCCCCGTTCTCGGCTGGGGCTGGGTGAGCTACTGGGCGCCCTGGGTCGAACCCTTCGACGACCTCGTCGTGATCAACGGGGTCACCTACCTGCAGGCCCACAACGCATGGCTCGACGTCTGGCTGCAGCTCGGCGTCGTCGGACTCATCGTGTTCGGCGCGCTCGTCGTCACGACGGCCGCGCGCACCCTGGGCTGGACGATCGACGGGCCGCGGTCGACGGAGGAGACCCCCGCACTGCGCCTTCTGCCGACCCTCGTGCTCACCGTGCTCCTCGTGCACAGCCTGGCCGAGTCGCGCCTGCTGATCGAGGCCGGCCTCGTGCTGCTCACCTGGCTCGCGGTCGCGTCGCGCCGGCACGCGCCGCCCCGCCGCGGCCCCGCATCCGTCGACGCGGCGAAGGCCCCATGAGACCGGATGCCCTGCGCGCGCTGCGCGACGCTCTCGGGTCGCCGCGCGCGACCCAGGTGCTCACCGAGGTCATCATCACGGTGGCGCTCGTCACCCACGCGGTGCGCGCGTTCGTCGGCTGGCCGGGCGCCATCGCGATCCTGACGACCCTGATCGTGTTCGCTTCGGTGTCGCTCGCGGGGCAGCCCGAGCGCGCCGAGTGGCGTGGGGTGCTGCCGATCTCGCTCCTCGCGCTGTTCTCGCTCATGGCCGTGAGCATCATCTGGAGCCAGTACACCTGGGCATCGCTGGGCGGCATCGCGTACGCGATCGCCTTCGGCTTCCTCGGCGTCTACATCGCGCTCGTGCGCGACCTCATCCAGCTGGTGCGGGCGATGGGCAATGCGCTCCGTGTGATCCTCACCGGCTCGTTCGTGCTGGAGATCCTCAGCGGCGTGATCCTCGACAGCCCCTTCGCCTGGATCGGCATCAGCGGCGATCTGGCGGCGGGAGGACCGATCCAGGGGCTGGCCGGCACCCGCAATGCGCTCGCCTTCCTCGGCGCGCTGGCGGTGCTGAGCTTCTGGATCGAGTACCGCACCCGCTCGGTGCCGCGCGGGCTCACGGCGTATTCGCTGACGCTCGCCGCCGCCACGATCCTGTTCGCGCGGTCGCCGGTGTCGCTGCTGGTGCTCGCGGCCGTCCTGGCCGCCGGGCTCGCGCTGGTGGTGCTGCGCCGCCTGCAGCCGGTCGCGCGCCGTGCGACGCAGAGCGTGCTGCTCGTCGCCGCGATGGTCGGGGCACTGATCGCCTGGGTCTTCCGCGACAGCGTGATCGCCGTCGTCGACGCCACCGCCGACGTGCAGGCGCGCACGAGCGTCTGGTCGGCCGTGAGCGGCCTCATCGACCAGCAGCCGGCGCTCGGCTGGGGCTGGGTCGGGCACTGGCCGGTCACGGTCTACCCGTTCTCGAGTATGCGCTCGAGCACCGGGCTGCAGCCCGAATCGGCGCTCAACGCCTACATCGACATCGGGCTCCAGCTCGGTCTCGCGGGGCTCATCGTGCTCGTGACCGCCCTCGGGCTCGCCTTCGTGCGGGCCTGGCTGGTGGCGAGCGACCGCCGGAGCACCGTCTACGTCTGGCCCGCCCTGACCCTGGTGCTGCTCATGACGACGAGCCTCACCGAGAGCTACCTGCTCTTCGAGGGGGGCCTGCTGCTGTTCGTCACCAGCGCGTTCGCCGCCGCGCGCAACCGCTCGTGGCGGCGGCGCCTGACGTGAGGCCGGCCCGTGGCACGATGGAGCCCATGCCGTCGCCGCGCCACCCCCGCATCGTCGTCGTGGGCGATGTCGGAGCGGGGAGCACGCTCCACGTCGGCGACGAGGCGATGACCGAGACCGCCGTCGACGAGCTGCGGCGGCGCGGCCTGGACGACCTCGTCCTCCTGTCGCGGAATCCGGAGGACACCCGCGCGCGCTACGGAGTCGCGAGCATCGAGCGCATCGGATTCGCCGGTCTCGATCACGACGCGGTCATGGCGCGGTTGGACCGCGTGCTGCGGCTGCTCGAGGGCGACGGCGACGCGCTCCCGCCCGACGACCCCGCGCACACGGTGATCCGCACCGTCCACGAGGCCGACGCCGTGCTCATCGCGGGGGGCGGCAACATCACCACCCTCTATGCCGAGCACCTCGCCGAGCGGGCCGCCGTCGGCGCCATCGCCGCCCGCGCCGGGATCCCCCTCGTCATCGGCGGGCAGAGTCTCGGGCCCGACTTCAGCGTGGAGGACAGCGTGCGCGTCGCCGCCCTGCTCGACACGGCCCGCCTGACGGCCGCCCGGGAGCCCGGGTCGTCCGCGCTC
>JAIWOM010000105.1 GCA_020216895.1 Microcella sp. | reverse complement strand
TCGCCGGTCGCCGGCTGGTGGATGAGCACGCGCGCGTTCGGCAGCGCCAGGCGCTTGCCCGGGGTGCCGGCGGCGAGCAGCACGGCCGCGGCCGAGGCGGCCTGACCGAGCACCACCGTCTGGATCTGCGGGCGGATGTACTGCATCGTGTCGTAGATCGCCGTCATGGCCGTGAACGAGCCGCCGGGGCTGTTGATGTACATGACGATGTCGCGGTCAGGGTCCTGGCTCTCGAGCACGAGCAGCTGGGCCATCACGTCGTCGGCGGAGGCGTCATCCACCTGCACGCCGAGGAAGATGATGCGGTCCTCGAAGAGCTTCGCGTACGGGTCCTGCCGCTTGTAGCCGTAGGCCGTGCGCTCCTCGAAGCTGGGCAGGATGTACCGGCTGCTGGGCAGCATCGGGTTCGCGGCGCCGTAGGTCGGGAATTCCATGGTTCTCGCTTCTCTCGTCTCGGCCGGCTCAGTGCTTCTCGGTGCCGCCGCCGCCGACGATGTCGGAGGCCGAGGCGCGGATGTGGTCGACGAAGCCGTACTCGAGGGCCTCCTCGGCGGTGAACCAGCGGTCGCGGTCACCATCGGCATTGACCTGCTCGACGGTCTTGCCGGTGGCCGCCGCGGTGATCGCCGCGAGGCGGTGCTTCATGTCGGTGATGAGCTGCGCCTGGGTCTGGATGTCGCTCGCGGTGCCGCCGAAGCCGCCGTGGGGCTGGTGCAGCAGCACGCGCGCGTTCGGCGTGATGTACCGCTTGCCCTTGGTGCCCGCGGTGAGCAGCAGCTGCCCCATCGACGCGGCCATGCCGATGCCGACCGTGACGATGTCGTTCGGCACGAACTGCATCGTGTCGTAGATCGCCATGCCGGCCGTGATCGAGCCGCCGGGGCTGTTGATGTAGAGGTAGATGTCCTTCTCGGGGTCCTCCGCCGCGAGCAGCAGCAGCTTCGCCGCGATCTCGTTCGCGTTCTCGTCGCGAACCTCCGACCCGAGCCAGATGATGCGGTCTTTCAGCAGTCGGTCGAAAACACTGTTCGGCATTGCCGGTTCAGCCATGGAAGGAGCTCCTGTTCGTCTCGTAGCTCGAATCTACAGAAGCGAACGCGCGCGAACGGCCGTGTTCGCCGTGGGCAGAGCAGGCCTCGGCGAACTCCCGGAGGGCGCGACGAGGAGCGCGCCGCGCCCGCCGGGAAGGACTACTCCTCGACGACCTCGATCGCGTAGCTGGAGCCGTCGAACTCGGTGACGGTCGCGATGACGAACCCGCTGCCCGCACTCGTCTCGTAGGCGCAGCGCACCTCCTGGCCGACGAAGATCTCGATGTCCTCCTCGCCGCAGTTCACCAGCGGCACCTCGCCCAGCGAGTCGGTGATCGCCTGCGCCGTGAGGTCGGCGAACGCCGACGCGCTCTCCAGCGCCGACTCGGTCGGCTCGCTCGGCTCGGTCGGCTCCGACGGCTCCGCCTCCGAGCCGACGACCTCGATGCCGTAGTCGGAACCGTCGATCTCGGTGATGGTGACCGTGTAGCCGCCCGTCGCGCCGGAGGACTCCTCCACGCCGGTGCACTCCACCGTGGCACCGACCTCGAAGGGCACCGTGCCCGTGCCGCAGTCGATGTCGACCGTGAAGCCCTGCTCGAGCACGACCCCCTCGGCCGCGAGCGCGAGGTCGGCGGCCGGGATCGTGCCGTCGACGCGCTCGGCGCCGGAGGTGTCGATCGAACCCACGCAACCCGCGAGGGCGAGCACGGCGGCCGCGGCCAGACCGACGGGGACGAGACGGAAGGAGGTGCGGTGCATGATCGGCCTCTCGGAAGCGACGGGGGTGGACTGCTGCGACGCTACTCCGCCGGGCGACCGCCGACAATGAGCAGGAACTACCCGCCTACAGTGGATGCCGTGCTGAGCATCCGCCCCGCCGCCCCCGCCGACCGCACCGCCGTCGAGGCGATCTGCGTCGCCACCGGTGACGACGGCCGCGACGCCGCCGGCCGCTACGACGACCCGACCCTGCTCGCCCACCTGTGGGCCACGCCGCACCTGCTCGCCGACCCGGCGCTCGCCACCATCGTGGAGGACCACGACGGCCCCGCCGGATACCTCGTGGCCGCCGCCGACACGGTCGCGTTCGAGCAGTGGTGCGAGCAGCACTGGTGGCCGGCGCTGCGGCAGCGGTATCCGCTGGAGGCCGAGCGGCGCGACACAGACCGCGAGCTGGTGCGGCTGCTGCACGCGCCCGAGGCGACGCCCGCATCCCTCACCGATCGGTACCCGGCACACCTGCACATCAACCTGCTGCCGCGGCTGCAGGGCACCGGGCTCGGGCGCCTTCTGATCGAACGCCTCGTGACGCAGCTGCAGCACCGGGGCGTCGCCGGCGTGCACCTCGGGGTCTCCGCAACGAACGAGCCCGCCATCGGCTTCTACCGGCACATGGGTTTCGAACCCGAGGCGGTAGAGCCCGATGGCGGGCTCATCATGGTGCTGTCTCTGACTTAGTGGTCGTGACCGCGGTGCTCGTCAGAACCGTGGTCGTCGTGGTCGTGACCAGCGTGGTCGTCGGCCTCGACCGCGTCGGTGACCGGGGCGACCGCGGCGGCGGTGAACGCCGACAGGTCGACCGGCTTGCCGTTCGCGTCGACGACCTTCGCCTTGCTCAGCGCCACCGAGAGGCCCTTCGAGCGGGCGACCTCGCCGACCATGCCGGGGATCTGGCCGTTCTGGTCGAGGATCTTGATGAACTCGCCGGGCTCCATGCCGTACTGCGCTGCACCCTGCATGAGGTACTGCGTCAGCTCGTCCTGGCTGACCTTGACCTCCTCCTTCTCGGCGAGCGCGTCGAGGAAGATCTGGTTGCGGAACGTCGTCGTGGTCGACTCGGTGACCTCGGCTCGGTGCACGTCGTCGTCGAGGCGGTTCTCGTTCTCGAGGTGGCGGTGCACCTCGGCCTCGACCAGCGAGTCGGGAACGGGGATCTCGACCTTGGCGAGCAGCGCCTCGAGGAGCTTCTCGCGCGCCTGGGCACCCTGGCCGAACGACTTCTGCTTCAGCAGCTGCTCGCGCAGGTCGGCCCGCAGCTCGCCGATCGTGTCGAACTGGCTGGCGATCTGGGCGAAGTCGTCGTCGGCCTCGGGCAGCTCGCGCTCCTTCACCGAGAGCACGGTGACCTCGATCTGCGCCATCTCGCCCTCGTGGTCGCCGCCGAGCAGCTTCGACTCGAAGGTGGTCTTCTCGCCCGCGGTGAGGGTCTCGACGGCCTCGTCGATGCCCTCGATCAGCTCGCCCGAGCCGAGCTCGTACGAGATCGAGCTGGCCGTGTCGACGGTGCTGCCGCCGACGGTCGCCACCAGGTCGAGCTGCACGAAGTCGCCCTTCGCCGCCGGACGGTCGACCGTCACGAGCGTGCCGAAGCGGCTGCGCAGGTTCTCGAGCTCGGCCTCGACCTCATCGGGGGTGACGTCGACCGCGTCGACCTCGATCTTCAGGCCGTCGTACTTCGGCAGGTCGAACTCGGGGCGGACATCCACCTCGATCGTCACCAGCAGGTCGCCCGAGAAGTCCTTCTCGCTGGGCCACTCGGTGATGTCGGCGCTCGGACGGCCGAGCGTGCGCAGCTTCTGGTCGGCGACGGCCGCGCGGTAGAACGAGTCGAGACCCTCGCTGACGGCGTGGTTCAGCACCTCGGCGCGGCCCACGCGCTGGTCGATGATGGGCGGCGGCACCTTGCCCTTGCGGAAGCCCGGGATGTTCACGCTCTCGGCGATGTGCTGGTAGGCGTGCTGGATGCTCGGCTTGAGCTCGTCGGGCGTCACCGTGATGGCGATCTTCACGCGCGTGGGGCTGAGCTTCTCGACCGTGGACTGGACCAAGGGGTTTCTCCTGAATCGTGTGCGGGTTGCCGGGCGGCTCGGGGCAGTGCGAGGGCGCTGGTCGGGGCGACAGGATTTGAACCTGCGGCCTCCCGCTCCCAAAGCGGGCGCTCTACCAAGCTGAGCTACGCCCCGAAACCGTGACCGTGGACCACGTCAGCGTCACGACGCGGCGTCGCTTCGAAAAATGGCCTCGGCAAGTCTAGCCGAGGCATGCGATACGCTCTCTCACGCGCGGGCCCGGCCCGCTCGGGGCGGTAGCTCAATGGTAGAGCCTCAGTCTTCCAAACTGATTACGCGGGTTCGATTCCCGTCCGCCCCTCTGTATTGATTTCTGGCTGCGCCGCCGCTCCTGCGGCGCAGCGCGCTCCGCGCACCGAGCGCGGTCGCTGCGCTCCGCTCTCGCGGCTCCTGTTCACCGAACCCGCCGCTCCTGCGGCGTTGCCTGCTCGGCTTGTACGAGTTCTTCCGCCTGCGACTTCCAGATCTGCGGATGCGGGTGAAATGGGTTCATGTTCATCCGCAGATCTGGAAGGCGCACGACCGCATACGGCAGCGCCCCCGCGGCCAGGGCTGCGGGGGCGCCGTCGTCAGCTCGGGGACCTCGGGGTCAGTCCTCCTTGAAGGGGACGACCTCGCCCTCGATGGGGGCGGGCAACTCGATGACGCCGTCGACGAGCGACACGATGGTGTTCCAGAAGCCGTCCGGGTGCTGCATGGCGTAGCCGGGCACGAGCCAGGCGTTACCGTCCGCGTCCCACATCAGCAGCAGCGTCGCCTCGGCGGTATCCACAGTGACGGTGACCGTCTCCGGGGTCGGCTCGGGCATCGGCTCGGGCTCGATCGTCGGGTCGACGATGGGCTCCTCACCGGGCTCGGTCGGCTCCACGACGGGCTCCTCACCCGGCTCGCCGGGGCTGGGTTCGCTCGTGCCGGGCTCAGTCGGCTCAGCCGGCTCGCTCGGCTCGATCGGCTCGCCCGGGTCGGTGGTGCCCGGCTCCTCGGCCGGCGACGAGACGGAGGTGTCCGGTCCGGCCATGCCGGCAGCAGCATCCCGTGCGACACCCGCCTCGGACGCGAGGATGTTCATGCCGCCCTGGTAGTCGGGGCCGCCGGCGCCGAACCAGCGCCAGTCGTCGAGCCGCTCGACCGCGTCGACGGCCGAGACCGTTCCGAAGGTGCCGCGGTCGACGACCTCGATCGCGTGACCGGAAGCCCAGGCGATCTCGCCGAGCGGGGTCCAGCCGATGCTGTAGTCGATGGCCGTGGCGATGCCGTCGACGGTGAGGCTGACCATCGCCATGGTCTGCCAGACGTCGGAGACGACCCGGACGTCGGAGGCGTCGACGTCGAGGCCGAGCGAGCCGAACAGGTCGGCGGCGAGCGCCGCGGCCTCGGTCTCGCTCGGGGCGAGCGACTCCTCCGCCGGGATCTCGGGCTGGATGCACTCCTCGAACTCCTCGAGCCCGTTCTCGGTCTCGTACTCGACGAGCTCGCAGACCGGCTCGGGGTAGGCGGCCGGGTTGGTGTACCACCAGTTGCCGGTACCGCTCCAGGTCACCGTGACGGAGGGGGCGGTGCCGTCCTCCGGGCCGACGATGTAGCTCGGCCACGCGGGATCGAAGTACGAGGTCTCGACGACCTCGCCCGCCACGTCGAAGCGCTCGGCCAGGTCGGCAAGCAGGCCGTCGGCGGTGCCGACGCGCTGCAGCTGGTAGACGCTGCCGGCGCCGCCCGCGGTGCTGAGACCGGGGCCGGCGATGTAGTCGTAGTCGATCCACATCATCATGCGCGCGTCCTCCGCCATGGCGCCGGCGGAGGCCGGACCGGCGGGGGCACCCGCGGCCGCCGCGAAGAGTGGGGCACGCGGCGCGAACGGGTTGGTGACGACGAGCGAGCCCACGGCGACCACGGCGACGGCGG
>JAIWOM010000104.1 GCA_020216895.1 Microcella sp. | reverse complement strand
TCGCGGAGGCGCGCGAGCACGGGCGGCAGCAGCCGCTCGGCGGCGTCGCGGTGCACGAGCACGGTCTCGACGGCGTTGCACACGCTGGGGCGCTGCACCTTGGCGTTGTGGACGATGTCGACGGCGATCGACTCGTCGGCGGTCGCGTCGAGCACGATGTGCACGACACCGGCCCCGGTCTCGATGACCGGCACGGTCGACTCGCGCACGACGGTCTGGATCAGGTCGGCGCTGCCGCGCGGGATCAGCACGTCGACGAAGCCGCGGGCGCGCATGAGGGCGGTCGCCCCGGCACGGCCGTGGGCGTCGATCGTCTGCACCGCCTCGGCAGGCAGCCCCGCGGCGGTGATGGCCGACTGGATCGTCGCGACCAGCACACGGTTGGAGCTCTCGGCCGCGCTGCCGCCACGCAGCAGCACGGCGTTGCCGCTCTTGAGCGCGAGCGCGGCGATGTCGACGGTGACGTTGGGGCGGGCCTCGTAGATCGCGCCGACCACGCCGAACGGCACCCGCACCTCGCTCAGCTGCAGCCCGTTGGGGAGGCGCGACCCGCGCACGACGACGCCGACCGGGTCGGGCAGGGCGACCACGTCGCGCACGGCGGCGGCGAGGGCCCGGATGCGGGCCTCATCGAGGCGCAGCCGGTCGAGCAGCCCGGCCGACAGCCCGGTCGCCTGCCCGCGCTCGAGGTCGTCGGCATTGGCCGCGATGATCGCCGGCACCGCATCCTCGATGGCCGCCGCGATGGCCTCAAGGGCGGCGTTCTTGCGGGCGGTGGTGAGGGTCGCGAGGGCGCGCGAGGCCTCCTTCGCGGCCATCAGCTCGGTCGCGATGAGGGCGTCGGCGGGGGCGCTGGAGCGGGTGTCGGAGTCGGCGATCGACATGCCGTCAGTCTACGGGGGCCGCCTCGAACCAGGTTCCGACGGGGTCCCCGGCGAGGGCCTGGGCGACCTTGTCGGTCGAGGTGAGCACGACGGGGATCCCCTGGCCGACGGCCAGCTTGGCCGCGGCGATCTTCGTGCTGGCTCCCCCGGTGCCCACGCCCGCGGCCCCGATCGAGCCGATCTCGACGCGCGACAGGTCGTCGTCGTGCGGCACGACGGCGATGCGCTCGGCGCCCGGCTCGTGCGGCGGCTTCGTGTAGAGCGCGTCGACGTCGCTGAGCAGCACGAGCAGGTCGGCGCCGATCAGCTCGCTGACGAGCCCGGCGAGGCGGTCGTTGTCGCCGAAGCGGATCTCCTGCGTGGCGACCGTGTCGTTCTCGTTGACGATGATGAGGATCCGCAGGCCGAGCAGGCGCTCCATGGCCCGCTGAGCGTTGCTGCGCGGGGTGGCGTGCTCGAGGTCGCCCGCGGTGAGAAGCACCTGTCCGGCGACGATGCCGTAGCGGTCGAGGCTCTCCTGGTAGCGGTGGATCAGCACGTTCTGCCCCACGGCCGCCGCCGCCTGCTGGGTGGCGAGATCGGTGGGGCGCGCGTCGAGCTTGAGGAACGGGATGCCCGTGGCGATGGCGCCCGACGACACCAGCACGACCTCCTGGCCGCGGGCGTGCGCCGCCGCGAGGGCGTCGACGAGCGGGCCGATCTGCCCGGCGTTGGCGCCGCTGATCGACGACGAGCCGACCTTCACCACGATGCGCTTCGCCGCGGTCACGGCGGCACGCGTGCTCTCAGTCATCGCCCTCCTCGGCTGTTGGTGCGGATGCGGTGTCGTCGTCGTCCCAGCGGCTCGCGTCGCGCTCGGCGATGCGCTCGGCCTCGAGGTCGGCACGGGCCGCCGCCTTGGCGTCCATGCGCTCGTGGTAGCTCTGCCGGCGCTGGGAGGTCGAGGGGCGCGTGGCCGCGTCGAGGCGCGGGTCGGTACCGCGCGGCGCGGTGAGCAGCTCGGCGGCGCTGGTGAGGGTGGGCTCCCAGTCGAAGACGACGCCGTCGCCGGGGCCGATCACGACGGTCGCGCCCGCGACGGCGCCCGCGGCGAACAGGCCGTCCTCGACGCCGAGCTTGGCGAGCCGGTCGGCGAGGTAGCCGACGGCCTCGTCGTTGCGGAAGTCGGTCTGGTGCACCCAGCGCTCGGGCTTCGCTCCGAGGATGCGGTACACCGGCCCGTCGCTGCCGCCCTCGACGACGATCCGGAAGTCCTTCTCGTTGACCGGCGCGGGCCGCAGCACGATGCGCTCGCGCACCACGGCGTCGGCGGCCTTCGCGGCGCGATCGGCCTCGACGATCTCGGCGAGCGCGAAGGTGAGGGCGCGCAGGCCCTCGCGGCTGACGGCGCTGATCTCGAACACGCGGTAGCCGCGCTCCTCGAGCTCGGGCCGCACGAGCGCGGCGAGGTCGCGCCCCTCGGGCACATCGACCTTGTTGAGGGCGATCAGCTGCGGGCGCTCGAGTAGGGGAAGCTGCCCTTCGGGAACCGGGTACGCCGCCAGCTCGCCCAGGATCACGTCGAGGTCGCTGATCGGGTCGCGCCCGGGCTCGAGGGTGGCGCAGTCGAGCACGTGCAGCAGGGCGCTGCAGCGCTCGACGTGGCGCAGGAACTCCAGGCCGAGGCCCTTGCCCTCGCTCGCGCCCTCGATGAGGCCCGGCACGTCGGCGACCGTGAAGCGCGACTCGCCCGACTCGACGACGCCGAGGTTCGGGTGCAGGGTCGTGAAGGGGTAGTCGGCGATCTTCGGTTTGGCGGCCGAGATGGCGGCGATGAGGCTCGACTTGCCCGCGCTCGGGTAGCCGACGAGCGCCACATCGGCGACGGTCTTCAGCTCGAGCAGAACGTCGCCCTCCCAGCCGGGCGTGCCGAGCAGCGCGAAGCCCGGGGCCTTGCGCTTGGTGGTGGCCAGGGCCGCGTTGCCGAGACCGCCCTGGCCGCCCGGCGCGACGACGATGCGCATGCCCGGCTCGGTCAGGTCGGCGAGCTCGGTGCCGTCGGCGTCGCGCACCACCGTGCCGACGGGCACGGGCAGCTCGAGGTCGGCGCCGGTGAAGCCCGCGCGGTTGTCGCCCATGCCGGGGCCGCCGTTGTCGCTGGAGCGGTGCGGGCGGCGGTGGTACGGCAGCAGGGTGGTCTCCTGCGCGGAGGCGACGAGCACGATGTCGCCGCCGTCACCGCCGTTGCCGCCGTCGGGGCCGGCGAGCGGCTTGAACTTCTCGCGGCGCACCGACACGCAGCCGTGCCCGCCGTTGCCGGCGCGCAGGTGCAGGGTGACGCGGTCGACGAACGCGGCCATGGGCATCCCCCTCGCTGATCGGTGCTTCTCTATGCGGTGCTGCTGGAACGACGAGGGGGCGGGCCGAAGCCCGCCCCCTCGCGTGGAATCTGTGTGTCGAGCGTCAGGCGCTGACGACGTTGACGACCTTGCGGCCGCCCTTCTGGCCGAACTCGACCGAGCCCGCGGCGAGCGCGAACAGGGTGTCGTCGCCCCCGCGGCCGACGTTGGCGCCGGGGTGGAAGTGGGTGCCGCGCTGGCGGACGAGGATCTCGCCGGCCTTGACGACCTGGCCGCCGAAGCGCTTCACGCCCAGGTACTGGGGGTTCGAGTCGCGACCGTTACGGGTGGACGATGCGCCCTTCTTGTGTGCCATGTGCGCGACTCCTTACTTGATGCCGGTGATCTTGACGCGGGTCAGGTCGGCGCGGAAACCCTGGCGCTTCTTGTACCCGGTCTTGTTCTTGAACTTCTGGATGACGACCTTCGGGCCGCGCAGATCGCCGAGCACCTCGGCGGTCACGGTGACCTTGGCCAGCTTCTTGGCGTCGGTGGTGACCGTGTCACCGTCGACGAGCAGCACGGGGGTGAGCTGGATAGTGCCATCCTCGCTCGCCTTGATGCGATCGAGGACGACGACCGTGCCGACCTCGACCTTCTCCTGCCGCCCACCGGCGCGCACAACTGCGTAGACCACGTTTCACCTTTGCTCTGTTTGGGAAGAATCTCGCCGGGAGCTGTCCCGCGAGACAACTCCTCGTACCGCAACATCTGCCGCGAGGAGACATTCTGGGGGTGTCGGCGCAGGCATAGCCCAGCGCGCACCAACGGTCAAGAATAGCCGACGCGGAGAGTCAGGGTCAAACGGGCCCGATGCGGGCCGCGCTCGTCCCCCAGCCTACAATCGCCAGGGTGACCGTGCTGATCGATGAGCCCATCTGGCCCGCGCACGGTCGACTCTGGGGCCACCTGGTCAGCGACACCTCTCTCGAAGAGCTGCACGCCTTCGCGGTCGCCGCTGGGATCCCTCCGCGCGGCTTCGATCACGACCACTACGACTACCCGGAGGACCGCCGCGAGGCGCTCATCGCCCAGGGTGCCGTGCCCGTGACGGGGCGCGAGCTGGTCGCCCGGCTGAACGCCGCGGGCCTGAGGGTCAGCCAGCGGGCCAAGCGCGGCCTGTAGCGCCCCGACGCGGCATCGCGAGCCGCACCCGGGCGCCGCCCGCTCAGAAGTGCGGCGCGAAGCCCTCGAGCGTGCGAACCACGGCTCCCGTGGCGATGTCGATGACGACCGTCGTGACGCTGGTCGGGCGGCCGTTGACCGGCCTGCCGTCGGGCTGAGCATCCGCCACCGAGGGGGTCACCTCGACCGCGACGTACTGGTCGTTGGGCGAGAGGACGAAGTCGCCGATGCTGCCCCGGTCGTCGACCGTTCGGAACAGCACCCGGGCCTCCCCCGCGCCCTCGTCAGCGATCAGCAGCGAGACGATCGTGCCGCCGGTCTCATCGGGCACGGCCACCTTCTGCACGCGCAGCTCGCCGCGCGTGAGCCGCACTTCGCCCCCGAAGGCCAGCTGCCCGTTCACGAGCGAAGGCACCAGGCGGTCCTCCGTGCCGGTCGCGACATCGACGACGACCTCGCCGAAGCCGTCGCCCCCGGTGACCCGCGTGCCGTCGGTCGACAGGGCGTACATCGTCGGCACCTGGCCGAACGGCAGCGCCAGGGGCGGGTCGGCGAGCTCGACCCGCAGCAGGCTCGTGTCGAAGGCGTGGACGACCAGGGTGCGGGCATCCGACAAGAATTCGGCGGCCATCGCGCGCACCGGAACCCCGTCGAGACCGAGAACCGGCTCGACGGCCGTCTCGGTGCCGAGATCGATCGCGGCAAGCGCCTCGACCCGTGCACCCTCCTGCGCCGGGTCGGGCACGAGCAGGATCATCGCCAGCAGCGTTCCGCTCGGCGACGGCACGAGACGCTCGATCTGGGCACCCTCCGGCAGGGAGAGGGTCTGCACGGTGCCGTCGGACGCGACCAGCTCGAGCACACTGGTGCCGTCGGGGGCGTCGCGCGCGACGACGAGCAGCCCCTCCACGGGGGCGATGTGCTGGATGCCCTCCGCCGCGTACACGACCTCGCCGCGACCCGCGCCGTCCAGCGGGGCCCGCAGCACCTCGTCGACGGTCTCCCCGCGGTCGAGGTAGAGCAGGGTGGATCCCGCCGTGGTGAACCGGTGGGTGAAGGTGCTCGTGGCGTCGCGGCTGAGCGCCCCGACCTCGGTGACCTCGACGGTGTACTCGGTGCCGGCCCGCAGCGGCTGCTCGAACTGCACGATGAGCACGTCGTCCTGCACGAGGGTGGTGACCGCCGCGGCCGGCGTGACGGTGACCTGCTCGGCGGTGACCTCGGCGAGCGGCTGGTTGGCGAACAGCCGCAGCTGCTGGCCGGGCTGCTCGACGACACGCTGCGGGTCGACGATCGCCGAGCTCAGCTTCGGCCCCTGGAGGGCGCCGAGCAGCAGGAACACGGCCGACACGGCGCCGAGGGTGGCCACGAGCACCCAGAAGGTGCGCTCGAAGCGGCGGCGGTCGCGCTGCAGCCGCAGGCGGTGGGAGGCGGCGGCCACCCGGGCGTGTGCCGCGCTCT
>JAIWOM010000103.1 GCA_020216895.1 Microcella sp. | reverse complement strand
GGCTAGGCGAGCGCGTCGGCGACCGCGACGGCCTCGAGGCCGTGCGCCGCCGCGACACCGGCGTTGGTCACCGCACCGGCGTGGGTGTTGAGGCCCAGGGCGAGAGCGCTGTCGGCCCGGAGGGCGTCGCGCCAGCCGTGGTTCGCGATCGCGCGCACGTACGGCATGGTCGCGTTGGTGAGCGCGTAGGTCGAGGTCGACGGCACGGCGCCGGGCATGTTGGCCACGCAGTAGAAGATGCTGTTGTGCACGGCGAAGGTCGGCTCCGCGTGGGTTGTCGGCCGGGTGTCGGCGAAGCAGCCGCCCTGGTCGACGGCGATGTCCACGAGCACGCTGCCCGGCTTCATGCGCGAGACGAGCTCGTTGCTGACGAGCTTCGGCGCCTTCGCGCCGGGGATCAGCACCGAGCCGATGAGCATGTCGGCCTGCACAGCCGCCTTCTCGATCTCGAAGCCGTTCGACGCGATGGTCTTGACGCGGCCGCTGTACAGAGCATCCAGCTCGCGCAGGCGCTGGATGTTGGTGTCGAGCACCGTCACCTGGGCCCCCATGCCGACGGCCATGGCGACCGCGCTGGTGCCCGCGACACCGCCGCCGAGCACGACGACGTTGGCGGGGTGGGTGCCGGGCACGCCCGAGACGAGCAGGCCGGGGCCGCCGTTCGGCCGCATCATCGCGGTCGCACCCACGATCGGTGCCAGGCGTCCGGCGACCTCGCTCATCGGGGCCAGCAGCGGCAGGGCGCGCGTCGGCAGCTGCACGGTCTCGTACGCGATGCCGGTGACGCCGCTGGAGAGCAGGGCCTCGGTGAGCTCCCTCTCGGCGGCGAGGTGCAGGTAGGTGAACAGCACGAGGCCGTCGCGGAAGTAGCCGTACTCCGACGCGATGGGCTCCTTGACCTTGAGCACCATGTCGGCCTCGCCCCAGGCGGAAGCCGCATCGGGCACGATCCGGGCACCCTGCGCACGGTAGTCGTCGTCCGAGATCGACGAGGCGCTACCCGCTCCGGCCTGAATGATCACCTCGTGGCCGGCCGCGACGAGGTCGTGCACGCCCGGCGGCGTGATCGCGACCCGCGACTCGTTGTTCTTGATCTCGGCCGGAACGGCGATCTTCATCAGTGTCTCCTCGCGAAGGGAAGCGCGCGGAGGCTCCTGGCCGCGCCGCGCTGCGTTGCGCCCCCAGCGTAGCGGCTTTCCGCAATGGATTCCGCATCGTTTCTTGCGATCGAGTGCTGATTTCGTGACATTTGTGTTTCAGGATGCTCGAAACAGCCGTTTGAGGGTGCGATGCGCCCGCTCTGTGTGACAGTATCGACCCACCGCGCCGCGCGGTCGGACACCGATGTACCGGCACTCGTCTAAGGAGCACGTCATGAACCGTCCCCTTCCCGAAGACCCGATGATCCGCAGCCTCATCGCGCAGGCCAAGCGTGCTCAGATGTCGCGTCGCGCGATGCTCGCCGGCACCGGCGCTGGCGCAACCGCGCTCGCGCTCGCTGCCTGCACGCCGGGCGGCACGACCGAGCTCACGCCGGCCGAGGACAACTCGGCGAACGACCCGACCCTCAACTGGGCGAACTGGCCGTTCTACATCGACGAGGACGACGAGGGCAACTACCCGACCCTGCTGGCCTTCCAGGAGCAGACCGGCATCGAGGTCACGTACCTGATCGACGTCGACGACAACAACTCCTACTTCGCCAAGGTGCGCGACCAGCTCGCGCTCGGGCAGGACATCGGCGCCGACACCGTCTGCCTCACCGACTGGATGGTCAACCGCTGGATCCAGCTCGGCTACACGCAGGAGCTCAATAAGGCCAACATCCCCAACGCGGCCAACCTCGTGCCGAGCCTGCAGAACCCGCAGTTCGACCCGGGCCGCGTCCACTCTCTGCCGTGGCAGGGCGGCTTCGCGGGCGTTTGCTACAACACCGAGGAGACCGACGAGGTGCGCGCCGTCAGCGACCTGTGGCGCCCCGACCTCGCGGGCCGCGTCGGCGTGCTCTCGGAGATGCGCGACACCATCGGCGTGATCATGCTCGAGAACGGCGTGGACATCTCGGGCGACTTCACCGCCGACGAGTTCAACGCCGCCCTCGACATTTTCCGCACCCAGGTCGAGTCGGGCCAGATCCGCAACGTCCGCGGCAACGCGTACACCGAGGACCTCGTCAACGGCGACACCCTCGCCGCCATCTGCTGGTCGGGCGACATCACGCTGCTCAACTTCGAGGCCGGCTACGAGAAGTGGAAGTTCGTCCTCCCCGAGGGCGGCGCCACGCTCTGGAACGACAACTTCCTCATCCCGATCGGCTCGACGCGCAAGACCAACGCCGAGACCCTGATCAACTACTACTACGAGCCCGAGGTCGCGGCCGAGGTCGCCGCGTGGGTGAACTACATCACGCCGGTCGAGGGCGCGAAGGAGGCCGCGATCGCGATCGACCCCGAGCTCGCCGAGAACCAGCTGATCTTCCCCAACGAGGAGACGCTCGCCCAGGCGCGCATCTTCCGCGGCCTCACGGCCCAGGAGGAGAACGAGTACCAGGCCGCCTTCCAGGCGATCCTGCTCGGCGCCTGATCCGCTCAATCTGAAGGAGTACCACCGAGGTGACGAACAACGAGGTTCCGAAGAGCGGGTTCGCCGAGGCGGGTGCCGACCTTGAACTGGTCGGCATCAGCAAGCGCTTCCCCGGCTTCACGGCGATCGAGGAGCTCGATCTGACGATCCCCGCGGGGTCGTTCTTCGCGCTGCTCGGCCCGTCGGGCTGCGGCAAGACGACCACTCTCCGCCTGATCGCCGGCCTGGAGGAGCCCACCGCGGGCCGCATCCTGATCGGCGGCAAGGACGTCACCGCGACGAAGGCGTACCAGCGCCCCGTCAACACGGTGTTCCAGAGCTACGCCCTCTTCCCGCACATGACGATCCTCCAGAACGTCGCGTTCGGTCTGAAGCGGCGTGGCATCCAGAACGCGGATGCTCTCGCGCACGAGGCCCTGCAGCTGGTCGAGCTCGACCACGTCGCTGGGCGCAAGCCGACGCAGCTCTCCGGCGGGCAGCAGCAGCGCGTGGCGCTGGCCCGAGCCGTGGTCAACCGACCCGCGCTGCTGCTGCTCGACGAGCCGCTCGGAGCCCTCGACCTGAAGCTCCGCCGCCAGATGCAGGTCGAGCTGAAGGACATCCAGAGCGAGGTCGGCCTGACCTTCCTGCACGTGACGCACGACCAGGAGGAGGCCATGACCATGGCCGACACGGTCGCCGTCATGAACAAGGGGCGCATCGAGCAGATGGGTGCCCCGCAGGACCTCTACGAGCTGCCCCACACGGCGTTCGTGGCGAAGTTCCTGGGCCAGTCGAACCTCTTCACCGGCGACGTGATCTCGAGCTCGAGCACCTCCATCGTGATCGACGCCGCCGGCTCGAAGATCGAGGTGCCGACGGCGCGCGCGCAGCGCACGAGCGGCCGGGTCACGGTCGGCGTGCGCCCCGAGAAGGTCACGCTGCACGACAGCGAGCCGAAGCCGCAGTCGGGTCGCACCGTCGTCGGCCCCGGCCGCATCACCGACGTCTCGTTCAGCGGCGTCAGCACTCAGTACGAGGTGACGATCCCGCACCTGGGCGCGATCAGCGTGTTCGCGCAGAACACGTCGATCTCGACCCTGCACCACGACGGCGACACCGTCTGGCTGAGCTGGGCGGTCGACCACGCGTTCGGTCTCGCCGACGAGGCGGAGGCCGAGCCGATCTCCCGCTTCCACGCCGATCTCGACACCTCGATGATCGCCGTTCAGACGCGCAAGGACCTCGAAGCGGAACTCGAGGAGGCGTAGCCCATGGCCTTCACCGCGTTCGCGGGCGGGGCCTCGGCGCCGGCGGTCGAACCCGCCGCCCGCCGTCGGAGCCCGATCGCCCTGTTCCTGCTGCTGCCGGGCATCTTCTACCTGGTCCTGTTCTTCGTCACCCCGCTCATCTCGCTGGTGATCACGAGCCTCCAGGAGCCCGATCCGTTGATCTTCGGGCAGTACGTGAACGCCTTCAACTGGCAGAACTACGTGTCGGTCATGGAGCAGTACTGGTCGCACGCGCTCCGCTCGGCCGGCTACGCGGCCCTGGCGACGCTGTTCGCGCTGCTCATCGGCTTCCCGCTCGCGTACTTCATCGGCATCACCCTGCGGCCGTACCCGCTGGTGCAGTCGTTGGCGCTGGTGCTGGTGATCGCCCCGTTCTTCATCTCCTTCCTGCTGCGCACGCTGGCCTGGAAGCAGATATTCTCGGTCGAGGGGCCTGTGGCGGGCATCCTGTCGTCGCTCGGTGCCCTGCCACCCGGGGCTACCATCACGGGGACGACGTTCTCGGTCATCTTCGGTCTGACCTACAACTTCATCCCGTTCATGGTGCTGCCGATCTACGCCACGCTCGTCTCGCTCGACCTTCGGCTGCTGGAGGCCAGCAACGACCTGTACGGCAGCCCGGCGACCACGTTCCGCACCGTCACCCTGCCGCTCTCGGCGGCGGGTGTCATGTCGGGCACGCTGCTGACCTTCATCCCGGCCGCGGGCGACTACATCAACGCGTCGCGCGAGTTCCTCGGTGCGACCGACACGGCGATGATCGGCAACGTGATCGAGGCCAACTTCCTGGTGCTGCAGAACTTCCCGGCGGCGGCGGCCCTGTCGCTGATCCTGATGGCGTTCATCCTGGTGCTGGTCGCGGCGTACGTGAAGCGCAGCGGAACGGAGGACCTGCTGTGAAGGGTTTCGGCAAGTACGCCATCTGGGCGTACTCGATCATGGCGTTCGTCTTCCTGCTCATCCCGATCGCCTACACGGTCGCGTTCTCGTTCAACGACTCGCGGCGCACCAACATCATCTGGAACGGCTTCACGCTCGACAACTGGTTCACGGTCTGCGAGGCGCAGGGCGTGTGCGAGGCCTTCGGCAACAGCCTCCTCATCGGTCTCGCCGCGACGGTGCTCGCGACCACGCTCGGCACGATGATCGCCATCGCGCTGGTGCGGTACCGGTTCAAGTTCCGCAACGCGACGACGCTGCTGATCTTCCTGCCGATGGCGACCCCCGAGGTCGTGCTCGGCGCCGGTCTGGCCGCGCAGTTCCTGCAGGCGGGTGTTCCGAAGGGCATCGGCACGGTGATCCTCGCGCACACCCTGTTCTGCCTGAGCTTCGTGGTGGTCACGGTGCGCTCGCGTGTCGTGAGCCTCAACCCGGCGCTGGAGGAGGCCGGTCGGGACCTCTACGCGAGCCCCGTCCAGGTGTTCTGGCGCATCACCTTCCCGATGCTCCTGCCGGGCATCGTGGCGGCCGCGCTGCTGTCGTTCGCGCTCAGCTTCGACGACTTCATCATCACCAACTTCAACCGCGGTGCTGATGTGACGTTCCCGAGCTACATCTACACGGCGGCCGCTCGAGGGATTCCGGCGGAGGCGAACGTCATCGCCTCGGCCGTCTTCTTCCTGGCCATCGCGCTCGTACTGATCGCGCAGATCTCGGCCGGCATCCGCCGCCGTCGTCTGGCCAGCGTCTAGTACCGCGTCCGGATGCGCGCTGCGCGTCGGCTCCGGCTGAATCTCAGTCGAGGCTGACGCGCAGAGCGCCCACGGGCCGGTCGCCCGCGAGCACGCGCTCGCTGGTGCGCTCGATGAGTTCGGCCGCCGCATCCGCGTCGATGGCACCGGCGCTCGCCAGCAGCTGCAGCGCGACGGGCGTCGTCGCCCGCATCGATCCGTCGAGCACCTTCACGGCGACGGCGACGCCGCTCGGCGTGCCCATCACGACGACACCCTCGGCGCCCAGTTTCGCGATGCCGCCCAGCCGCTCGATGGTGAGGGTGTTGGCCCGGCCCCGGCCGTCGATCGCCCAGGGCTCGGCGGTGACCGCCCGCATCAGC
>JAIWOM010000102.1 GCA_020216895.1 Microcella sp. | reverse complement strand
CTCGTCGAGCAGATACAGCACGACGACGGGCCCACCGCGATCGACGGCCGCGCTCAGCGCGGGGTTGTCGGCGACGCGCAGATCGTCGCGCAGCCACACGATGCTGGGGGTGGAGGGCATGAGGGTCACGCTAGCGCCGCCCGCCGCGAATTCGCCGGGGGTCGGGCCGCGCGGTCGCGGCATCTCGGTGCCGCACCCGCGCGTGGAGACTCAGTCGCGCAAGCGCCGGCAGAGCGCGGTCAGCTCGGCGAGCTCGTCGGGCGAGAGCCGCCCGCCGACCCGCCGCGAGATCGACTCCACATGGTTGACCGCGACCCGCTTGAACAGCTCGTAGCCGGCCGGGGTCAGGGCGACGATCGTGCCGCGCGCGTCGGTCGCGTCGGGCAGCTTCTCGACGAGGCCGCGCTGGGCGAGGCGGTCGATGAGGCGGCTGACGCTGGGCTGGCTCAGCAGGAGGTGCGGGATCAGGTCGCGGATGCGCAGCCGACGGCCGTCCGCCCGAGACAGGTTGAACAGCACGTCGTACTCGGTGAACGAGATCTCGTTGGTGGGGAACTCCGCTGTGAGCTGCCGCAGGACCGAGACCTGGGCGCGGAACAGTGCCTCCCACGCGTCGACCGCGAGCGCCTTCTCCGTCATGCGCCAACTCTATGCGTCGGAATGGGCCATTCGCGTGCGATCTGTGCGCGGCCAGGAATGGCGAAGGGCCGGTCGCTGAGGCGAGCGACCGGCCCTCTTCCCTTGCACCAAGAGTGTCCTGCAATCACATTCCGCGTCTCCCGCCACAGCAAACGATCGACGCATGACGAATGTATAACGGAAAGATAACGGTGTCTAGTTATCGTTCCGTTATTTTTCCTGGGGATCCCCGATGCGTCGCCCGAGCGCCCCGTCGGGCGGGCGAGGGCGATCCGCGCCGGTCAGAAGAAGTCGGGGCTCGGCGTCGACGCGTACCGGATCGACACGTCCGCGTGGCGGTCGAAGCGGTAGCCCGCGCCGCGCACCGTGCGCACGATGTCGTCGTAGCCGCCGAGCTTCGCGCGCAGCCGGCGCACGTGCACGTC
The DNA here is from genome assembly GCA_020216895.1 of Microcella sp. Lineage (GTDB taxonomy): Bacteria > Actinomycetota > Actinomycetes > Actinomycetales > Microbacteriaceae > Microcella. The sequence continues at coordinate 4,857 of JAIWOM010000102.1, read as the reverse complement.
GATCGTGCGCTCGTTCGGCACGTCGTCATCGCCCTCGGCGCCGTCGGCCCACAGCGCGCTGATCAGCTCGGCGCGCTCGATGGTGCGGCCCTCGCGCAGCACCAGGTACTGCAGCAGCTCGAACTCCTTGTACGTGAGCGCCGCGGTCTCCCCATCGAGCAGCACTCGCTTGCGCGAGATGTCGATGACGACGCCCTCGGCGACCGGCTCGGTGGGAGCCTCGTCGGTGCGGCGGTAGCGGGCGAGGGCCGACGGATCCTGCAGGGCGAGCCGCACGACATCGACGTCGCGGCCGCCCGCACCCGCCGGGGCGAGAGCGACGGCGGCGTGCGTCTCGGCTGTCGGCGCGAGCTCGGCGGTGAGCCGCTTCAACTCGGTGACCAGGCGGCCGAGGTCGATTCCCGCGGCGGCGGCCTTCGCTTCGTCGAGACCGACGTAGAGCACGAAGCCGCGGGCCTCGGTGCCATCGGGTACCGCGCGCAGGCGCGGGGCGGCCGATGCACCCGGGGCGGGGGCGGGCGGTGCCACGACACCCGGAGCGGGGGCGGCGGCGGGACGGGAGGTGGTCGGACGGGGGGAGAGAGCGGCGAGCGACATGGAGGAGACGCTTTCTGCGGAGTCGAACGGTTCGCCGCGCGGCGGTCGAGCGTTCGGAGCGGGTGAGTCGAGGGTGCGCGCGTCGCGGCCCGGAGCATCCGGAGCCGGAGCGGAGAGTCGGCGCTCGTCGCGATCGGACATCGTCAGGCGATGGATCGGCAGAGGGGCACGACTCGGGCGGTCAGGCGATCAGGCGCACATTCGACAGCAGGCGTCAGCGCTCGCCGGCATCATCATGCCAGCGGTCTCCACGGCCTCGCGGGCGGTCAGGAGATTCGCGGTGACGGTCATGCGGCTCAGTATCCCCGAGCCGCCGGAAGACCGTCAAGTCAGGGCAGGCTCAGCCCACCGTGCCGTACAGGCGGTCACCGGCATCGCCGAGGCCCGGCACGATGTAGCCCTTCTCGTTGAGCTTCTCGTCGAGCGCGCCGAGCACGATCGTGACGTCGCGGCCCGCCGTCGCCTTCTCGATCATCTCCAGGCCCTCGGGCGCGCCCAGGATGCACACCGCGGTCACGTCGTCGGCGCCTCGCTCGAACAGGAACTCGATCGCGGCCAGCAGCGAGCCACCGGTCGCGAGCATGGGGTCGAGCACGAAGCACTGCCGACCCTCGAGGTGGTCGGGAAGCCGCTCGGCATACACGCTCGGCTCGAGCGTGTCGTGGTCGCGCACCATCCCGAGGAAGCCGACCTCAGCGCTCGGCACCAGCTTGACCATGCCCTCGAGCATGCCGAGACCCGCGCGCAAGATCGGCACGATGAGCGGCCGCGGCTCGCTGATGGCGAGGCCCACCGTCTGCGCGACCGGAGTCTGGATCGTCACCTCGTGCGTGCGCACGTGCCGTGTGGCCTCGTAGGCCAGCAGGGTCACCAGCTCTTCGGTGAGGGCCCGGAACGTGGCCGACGGAGTGGTCTGATCGCGCAGCACCGTCAGCTTGTGCGTGATCAGCGGGTGGTCGGCAACGTGGACTCGCATAGGCTCAATCTAACGGAAGGGCGGGTCATGACGACGGTCACCGAGAGCGATCGCGCGGCGATGGCCGCGGCGCTCGTCGAGGCCCGCGCCGCCCTCGCCAGCGACGACGTGCCGGTCGGTGCGATCGTGCTCGACGAGGCGGGGGCGATCATCGGCCGCGGCCGCAACGAGCGCGAGAAGGGCGCTGACCCCACCGCGCACGCCGAGGTGGTCGCGCTACGACAGGCGGCGGCGTCGCGGGGCGACTGGCAGCTGAGCGGATGCACGCTCGTCGTCACCCTCGAACCGTGCGTGCTCTGCGCGGGTGCGATCCTGGCCGCGCGCATCGACCGCGTCGTGTTCGGCGCGTGGGACGAGAAGGCCGGAGCCGCGGGTAGCGTGGTCGACCTGCTGCGCGAGCGGCGGCTGCCGCACCGCGTGGGCGAGGTGGTCGGCGGGGTCGACGAGCAGGAGTGCGCATCCCTGCTCGCCGCGTTCTTCAGCGCTCGGCGCTGAGCCGCGCCTCGCCGACAGCGGGGGTGGTGGCGAGCCCCGGCTCGATGAAGATGACCCGGGCGCTGGGCACGGCGGCCCGCACCGCGCGCTCGAGCTCGTCGATCGCCGCGGTGACCTGCTCGAGCGTCGCTCCGGCACGGAAGGCCACCTTGGCGGCCACGAGCAGCTCCTCCGGGCCGAGGTGCAGCGTCTTCATGTGCACGAGCGCGACGACGAGATCATGGGCGCGCAGGGCGTCGCGGATGGCGGCGGCGTCATCGGCCGTGGCGCCCTCGCCGACCAGCAGGCTCTTCGTCTCGATGCCGAGCACGATCGCCACGAGCACGAGGAGGGCGCCGATGAGGATCGTGCCGATGGCGTCCCACACCGGATCGCCGGTCAGCACGGTGAGCCCCACGCCGGCCAGCGCGAACGTCAGGCCCAGCAGCGCGGCGACGTCTTCCATGAGCACGACGGGCAGCTCGGGCGCCTTCGCGCGGCGGATGAACGCCATCCAGCTCTGGCCCCCGCGCACGTGGTTCGACTCGCGCACCGCCGTGCGCAGCGAGTAGGTCTCGAGCCCGATGGCGATCAGCAGCACGGTGATGGGCAGCCAGGCGTTCTCGATCGGGTGCGGTTCGCCGAGCTTCAGCACGCCCTCGTACAGCGAGAACATGCCGCCGACCGAGAAGAGGATGATCGCGACGACGAACGCGGAGACGTAGCGTTCGCGCCCGTACCCGAAGGGATGCTCCTGATCGGCCGCGCGCCGGGACCGGCGCTGCCCGACCAGCAGCAGCACCTGGTTGCCGGCATCGGCGACGGAGTGCACGCTCTCGGCGAGCATGGCGCTCGAGCCGGAGACGAGGTAGGCGATGAACTTCGTGGCGGCGATGCCGGTGTTGGCGAGCAGCGCCGCGATGATGGCGCGCGCACCGCCCGAGGCGCTCATCGGCGCCTCGGGCGGTGCGCGCGCGTGCCGATCACCAGAAGACGGCGAGGGCGATGTTGACGAGCGCGAGGCCGCCGGCGGCGTGGAAGAAGGGCAGCAGCTCACGGCCGCCGCCGCCCTGAGCCTTGCGCTGCTTGAGGAAGCCGAGGAGGGCCGCGACGAAGATGACGGTCGCGATGGTCAGCTTCACGCCGATCTTCGCGTAGTTGAGCGGCCCCTCGTCCTCTCCCATCTCGGCGAGACCGGTCAGCAGGATGCCCGTGACCAGCTGCGTGATCGCGCCGCCGAGCACAACCGGGAACGCGTACTGCCCCTTCCAGCGGGCCTGCATGAGGAACGGGCCGACGATCGCGGCGAGGCCGATGAAGTGGCCGACGAGGATGACGGAGTGGAGGATGTCCATGGCGGTGAACCCTTCGGGTGATCGGGGCGCGTCTGTGCGCTCGTCGCCAGGCTATCGGCGCGCGGCCAAGAACGAGCTCAGTTCGCGCCGCGGATGACGAACACGTCGGTGGGCGGATTCGCGTCGTCGCGCGGCCCCGCGACCACGGGCTCGAGCACGACCGCGCTCGCTTCCGGGGCGATCGCGCGGATCTCCGTGCGCGCCACCTCGAGAAGGGCCACCACCTCGCCGTTCGGGGTGCTGGGGCCGAAGCCGAGACGCGCGGTCACGAGCAGGCCGCCGGCGGCCAGCGGATGCACCCCGACCGACTCGACCGTCTGGATGCCGGCCGTCGCCAGCAGCACCTCCTGGATCGCCGCTGCCTGCATGCCGGCCTCCTCGTGCGTCGCTCGTCGGAACGGTGGGCGCCCTCCAACCTACACTCGACGTGTGAACGCCTCCCTCCCCGCCGTCGCCATCATCGGAACCGGGTCGATGGGCGGCGCCATCCTCGCTGGCCTCCGCGCGCCGGGCGTCCGGCTCCCTGGCCTCCGCGCGACGACACGCTCTGAGGCCTCGGCCGCCGCGCTGCGCGCGAACGGCGTCGAGGCGCGGGCGACCGAGCACGACAGCGCCGCCAACACCTGGGCGGTGTCGGATGCGGGGCTCGTGCTGCTGGGCGTGAAGCCCGCGCAGATCACGACGGTGCTGGCCGAGCTGGCCCCGAGCCTGCGCCCCGACGCGCTCGTGGTGAGCGTCGCCGCGGGCATCACGACCGCGGCCATGGAGGACGTCGTGCCGAACCCCGTCGTGCGCGCGATGCCGAACACGCCCGCGCTGATCGGTCGCGGCGTCACGGGCATCGCGGGTGGAGCGCGGGCGACGGCCGCGCACCTCGCGCTCGCCGACGACCTCTTCCGCACCGTGGGCACGGTCGTCGAGCTGCCCGAGGCGCAGATCGACGCCCTCTCGACGATCAGCGGCTCCGGCCCGGCCTACGTCTTCCTGCTCATCGAGGAGCTCACCCGCGCGGCGGAGGCGATGGGCTTCGAGCCCGACGTCGCGGCGCTGCTCGTGCAGCAGACCTTCTCGGGCGCGGCCCTGCTGCTCGAGGCGACCGGCGAGGAGCCGGCCGAGCTTCGGCGTCGCGTCACGAGCCCCAAGGGCACCACCGAGCGGGCGATCGCCGTGCTGCAGGAGGCGCAGCTCGCCACCGTGTTCGAGCGGGCCGCGCGTGCCGCACAGGAACGTGCACGGGAACTGGCCGCCGGGGCATAGACGCCGTATAGGAATGTCATAGGGTCGGCGCGCACCGTTGCGTCGTCGATCCGCCGACCGAGGCGGGTCCCCGACACGAGGGAGTGCCCCATGGCCACCAACGACCCCACCACCAGCGCCTCCGCCGACAGTGCGGGATCCACGCCCGACGCCGCGCCCGCGGCCGCACCCGCGCGTGGCGGAGCGGGCCGCGCGCTC
>JAIWOM010000101.1 GCA_020216895.1 Microcella sp. | reverse complement strand
GCCCGACCACCTCGGCACGACGGTCGCCGTCGCCGGCGAGCAGGAGGCCGCATCCGTGCTGGCCCGCCTCGTCGCCGAGAACGTGGCCGTCACCGCCTTCGGCCCCGCCGTCGGCGAGCTCGAGGCGACCTTCCTCGACCTCGCCCGCAGCGCCGAGACCACCGTCGGGGCCGGTGCCGACGCCGGTGCCGGAGCCGCCGACCCGGCATCCGCCCCGATGGAAGGGGGCGAGCGATGAGCCGCTACCTCGACACGCTCGGCACCATCGTCCGGCTCGAGCTGCAGCAGCGCATCCGCTCGACCGCGTGGGTGGTGCTGGTGAGCGTCGTGTTCGTGCTCGTGGGCATCGTGACGGCGCTGCTCTGGGCATCACTCGCCGCCTTCGACAACGGCGTCGCCGAATCGGCGGGCGTCTACTCGACGATCATCTTCTTCGTGCTGCTGGTCGGCACGCTCGTCACTCCGGCCATCAGCGGTGCCGCCATCAACGGCGACCGCGATGCCGGAACCCTCGCGACGACGCAGGTCACCCTCGCGAGCGCGAACCAGATCGTGCTCGGCAAGTTCCTCGCCGCCTGGACGGTCGCGCTGACCTTCCTGGCCGCGTCGCTGCCCGCCCTGCTGTTCACGCTCATCGCCGGGGGCGTGCGCGGTGACACCCTCGCCGCCTCGCTGGGCGTGCTCGTGCTCGAGCTCGGGGTCGTGGCGGCGGTCGGTGTGGGCCTGTCGGGGCTCATCACGCGACCGTTGTTCTCGGTCGTCACGACCTACCTGGTCGTCGCGGCGCTCAGCATCGGCACGCTCATCGCGTTCACGCTCGGCGGCCTCGCCTTCCAGACCGAGCAGCGGCAGACCTACATCGGCATCGACTACTCGCAGGGCGGGGAGTTCGACCCGGAGACGGGCCTGCCGGAGGAGATCATCTGCGAGCAGCCGACGACGTTCGTCAGCTCGGTGCCGCGCTTCGACCTGGTCTGGGGCATCCTGGCCGCCAATCCCTACGTCGTGCTGGCGGATGCGGCGCCGACGACCTTCAACGAGTACGGCTACCCGGAGGACCTCTTCGGGCAGATCGCCCTCGGCCCCCGCAGCGCCCAGCTGCCCGTCGACAGCGAGGTCGTCTACGACGAGTGCGGCGCCGCGCTCGCCGGCGACCCGAGCCTCGGCTACCAGAGCGACTCCCCGGAGGAGATCTTCGCCCGTACTGTGCCGAGCTGGTTCGTGGGCCTGGTGATCCACCTGCTGCTGGCCGGTGCGGCCCTGGCGGCGTCGATCGCCCGCACGCGCACGCCGGCGGGGGCGCTGCCGACCGGCAGCCGCGTCGCCTAGTCGGCCCGCTCCGGCTCGAGGATCAGCCGCAGGACGAGAAGCGGGCGCCCTCCGACAACCCGAATGTCGGAAGGCGCCCTGCGCCGCGCATCGGGGTGGATGCGTGCGGCGCACGGGTCGAGCATCCCCCGATGCGCGACCCCGTCGATGCCCGGCGGCCGTGCCGGGGGCGAGGGGCGGGGCGTCAGCAGCCTCCGCGCACCCTCGTGTTCTAGATAATACATAACAGTTGTTCTCATAGCAACCGTTTGTTATGTTTATTTCATGGCCCGACGCACCGACCCCGACCGCAAGCCCGAGCTGCTCGCGGCGATCGTCGCGCACCTGCACGGGCATCCGCTCTCGGGTGTCACGTTCCGCAGCCTCGCCGATGCGCTCGGGGTCAGCCCGTTCACGCTCGTCTACCACTTCGGGACCCGCGACCAGCTCATCGCCGAGATCATCCGAGCGGTGGCGGCGCGGCAGGACGCGGTGATTGCCGCCGAGCTCGCCGACGCCCCCTCGCTCGACGCCCATCTCGCGGCGATCCGCGCCTCTTGGCAGGGATTCCTGCAGCCGGACACCCGCGCGCTGCTCCGCCTCGAGTTCGAGGCGGCCCTCATGGAGGTGACCGACCCCGCGCTGCGGTCTGGCGGGCGCGACGTCCACGCGCGCTGGGTCGCGTGGGGAGCTGAGGCTCTCGAGCGCCTCGGCGTGGACCCGGCCCAGGCGCGCATCGAATCGCGCATCCTCGTCGATCAGCTCTACGGATTCCAGCTCGACCTGGTCGTCACCCGCGACGATGCCGGCGCCACCGCCGCGTTCGAGCGCGCGCTCGCCGCCTACGGTGAGCGCGTCGCCGCGCTCCTCGCGGCACCCGTCGCCTGAGCGCACCGTGACAGAATCGAGGGCATGGCCGCCCCCGTGACACCCCCGCGCGGCATGCGCGACATCCTGCCGGCCGACAAGGCCCGCCGCGAGCGGGTGCTGGCCCGCATCCGGTCGGTGTACGCCGCGCACGGCTTCGACGAGATCGAGACCCCCGTGGTCGAGGACACGGCCCGGCTGTTCTCGGGCCTCGGCGGCGACAACGAGAAGCTCGCCTACGCGGTCATGAAGCGCGGCCTGACGACGGATGACCTCCGGGCCGCCGCGACGCCGCTCGACCTCGCCGACCTCGGCCTGCGGTTCGACCTCACCGTGCCGCTCGCCCGCTTCTACGCGAGCAACCGCGGCGCGCTGCCGGGCGTCTTCCGCGCGATCCAGATCGCGCCCGTCTGGCGGGCCGAGCGCCCGCAGAAGGGCCGCTACCGGCAGTTCGTGCAGTGCGACATCGACATCATCGGCGAGCCCGGCGTCATCGCCGAGGCCGAGCTCATCACCGCGACGGCGGCGGCGCTCGACGCGCTCGGGATCCCCGGCTGCAGCATCCGTCTCAACGACCGCCGGCTGCTGACCGCCTGGCTGACCGCAGCCGCGGTGCCCGAGGCGCTGCAGCCGAAGGCGCTCATCACGCTCGACAAGCTCGACAAGATCGGGCTCGATGCGGTCGTCGCCGAACTGACTGAGCTGGGCGTGGCCGAAGCGGGCGCGATGATGAGCTGGATCGACCTGGACGCCGATGCCGCAGCCTCGTGGAGCATGCTCGAGGGCGTGCCGGGCGACACTGCGGCGGCAGTCGCCGACCTGCGCGCGCTGCGCCAGGCCCTCCCGGGCATCCCGCTGCGGTTCGACCCGCTGCTCGTGCGCGGCATGGGCTACTACACGGGCCCGATCTTCGAGGTCGCGCACCCCGAGCTCGGCTACTCGCTCGGCGGCGGCGGCCGCTACGACGGCATGATCGGCCGCTTCCTCGGCGCCGACGTGCCCGCCACTGGCTTCTCGCTCGGCTTCGAGCGGCTCATCGACCTCGTCGACCTCGGCGATGACGACCGCAGCGACATGGTCGCTCTCGTGCACGACGCCGCCCTCGACCTCGGCACCCTGATGGCGCTCAAGACGGCGCTCGTCGCGGACGGAGCCCGGGTGCGGCTGCTCAAGCGCCCGAAGAACCTGAAGGCCGCCCTCGATCAGCTCGCCGCCGAGGGCTGCACGCGCTTCGCGCTCGTGCCCGCCGACAGTGCGGCCGATGCCGCCGCCCTCGACTGGCGTAGGCTCGACAGCGCTCCCTGACCGCACTCTTCCACCCCGCGGTGACCCCACCGGAGCACCGACCACCACGTCTGTAAGGAGACCCCCATGGCTGCAATCGAGGCCGTTGGCGCCCGCGAGATCCTCGACTCGCGCGGCAACCCGACCGTCGAGGTCGAGGTGCTGCTCGACGACGGCACCGTCTCGCGCGCCGCGGTGCCCTCCGGCGCCTCGACCGGCGCCTTCGAGGCCTACGAGCTGCGCGACGGCGACGCCAAGCGCTACCTGGGCAAGGGCGTGCAGAAGGCCGTCGATGCCGTGCTCGACGTGCTCGGCCCGGCCATCGAGGAGATGGACGCCAGCGACCAGCGGCTCATCGACGCCGAGCTGATCGCCGCCGACGGCACCGACAACAAGTCGAAGCTCGGCGCCAACGCCATCCTCGGCGTCTCGCTCGCCGTCGCCAAGGCCGCGGCCGACTCGGCCGACCTGCCGCTGTTCCGCTACCTGGGCGGCCCCAACGCGCACGTGCTGCCCGTGCCGATGATGAACGTCATCAACGGTGGCGCCCACGCCGACACCGGCGTCGACGTGCAGGAGTTCATGATCCTGCCGATCGGTGCCGAGACCTACAGCGAGGGCCTGCGCTGGGGTGTCGAGACCTACCACGCCCTCAAGGGCGAGCTGAAGAAGGGCGGCTTCGCCACCGGCCTCGGCGACGAAGGCGGCTTCGCCCCCGACCTGGCCGGCACCAAGGCCGCGCTCGACTTCCTCATGGCCGCCATCGAGAAGGCCGGCTTCACGCCCGGCACCGACATCGCGCTCGGTCTCGACGTCGCCGCGACCGAGTTCTACCGCGACGGCGCGTACCGCTTCGAGGGAGGCGAGCACACCGCCGCGGCCATGGCCGCGTTCTACGCCGACATCGTGGGCGCCTACCCGCTCGTGACCATCGAGGACCCGCTGTCGGAAGACGACTGGGAGGGCTGGGCCGCGCTGACCGCCGACCTCGGCGCCAAGGTGCAGCTCGTTGGTGACGACCTGTTCGTCACCAACCCCACCCGCCTCGGCGACGGCATCGCCCGCCGCACCGCCAACTCGCTGCTGGTGAAGGTCAACCAGATCGGCACGCTCACCGAGACGCTCGACGCGGTGTCGCTCGCCCAGCGCAGCGGCTACACGGCGATCCTGTCCCACCGCTCGGGCGAGACCGAGGACACGACGATCGCCGACCTCGCCGTCGCCACCAACTGCGGCCAGATCAAGACCGGTGCCCCCGCCCGCAGCGAGCGCGTCGCGAAGTACAACCAGCTGCTCCGCATCGAGGAGGAGCTCGGCGACGCCGCGGTCTATGCCGGTCGTGGGGCCTTCCCCCGTTTCACCGCCTAGGTCCGAACGGCCTCGGGAGAGCATCCCGAACCGCACCGTGCCCGCCGCCCCTGCCCGGGGTCGGCGGGCGCGGCGCTTAAGCTGGGGGCATGGCCCGAGCACCGCGTCCGCAGGCGTCGCGCACCGCGCCCGTCGCGCTGCCCGACGGCGCTCCGGCGACGATGCCGTGGTTCCGGTCGCTGCAGGTCTCCGGCTTCACCGTCACGGTGCTGCTGCTGATCGTCGGCGCGCTCATCGTGCTTGCGCCCTCGCTGCGGGTGCTCGTCGAGCAGCAGAACGAGATCGCCGAGCTCGAGCGCCGGGTCGCCGAGCAGCAGGCGATCGTCGACGGGCTGCAGCGCGACATCGATCGCTGGCAGGATCCGGCCTACATCGAGGCGCAGGCCCGCGACCGCCTGCTCTACGTGTACCCGGGCGACATCACCTACCTGGTCGTCGACGACGGGCTGACCCTCGACGACGGTGACAGCACCCCCGTCAGCGACGAGATCCAGACCACCCGCGTCGACTGGACCCGGGCCCTGCTGTCGTCGATCGTCACCGCCGGACTCACCGACCTGCCGGCCGACCAGCTGCTCGCGCCCGAGTTCGGGGGCGCCGAATGAGCCGCCCGCCGTTCGCCCCCTTCACCGATCGCGATGTCGAGCTCGTCAGCGCCCAGCTCGGTCGCCCGGCCCGCGACGTCATCGGCATCGCCGCGCGCTGCGTCTGCGGTGCTCCGACCGTGGTGGCCACGCGCCCGCGGCTCGCCAACGGCACGCCCTTCCCGACGCTCTACTACTTGACCCATCCGGCCGCGACGGTCGCCGTGTCGCACCTCGAGGCGAACGGGCGCATGGCCGAGCTCGCCGCCGAGCTCGAGGCGGATCCGGCGATCGCCGAGCAGTACCGCGCGGCCCACGAGCAGTACCTCGCCGACCGCGAGAGCGTGCTGGCGGTCGAAGAGATCACCGGCTACAGCGCCGGCGGCATGCCCACGCGCGTCAAGTGCCTGCACGCCCTCGTCGGGCACAGCCTCGCCGCCGGCCCCGGCGTGAACCCGATCGGCGACCGCGCCCTGGCCGAGTGCGGCTGGAGCCCTGAGGTGTGCGCGTGCGCGCCCGACCAGCGCGGCGCCTGACCGCT
>JAIWOM010000100.1 GCA_020216895.1 Microcella sp. | reverse complement strand
GGTAGTGCTGGGCCGCGTCGCGCAGCGAGACCCGCGAACTCTCGACAAGGGCCTGGGTGGCGAACCGCACCGGGTCGGCGCTCTCGGCGATGAAGCTGCCGCCGTTGCGGCCGCGGCGGGTCACGATGAGGCCGCGCTCCCGCAGGGCGAAGAGCGCCTCGCGCGCGGTCGCGGGGGCGACGCCGAACGCGGCGGCGAGCTCGGTCTCGGCGGGAAGACGCTCACCGGCGGCCAGGACACCGCCCATGATCGCCTCGGCGATGCGACGCTCGACGAGGGCCGCGCGGCCCTCATCGCCGATCGGCTGGAAGACGGCGCTGTGCAGGCGCGTCGGCTTGCCCGAGCGAGGGGCCGGTGCGCGCATGCTCATGCGGCCCATTCTGGTGCCTGAGCCCGAGAACGTTACGTCAGCGTTACCTGATCGAAATAAAAGCTATGAAACTATACGTTTAGAGTTATCGCACCGACCACAACGACGTCTCGGAGGATTCCCGTCGCCATGTCCGCCCCCACTGCGCCGACCGAACCCGTGCCGACCGAGCCTGCGCCGACCGATTCCGGATCGGCCACGCCCTCGCGCGACACCGCCGCCGACACGGCCGCCAGCTCCTCCGAGCGCGGCCAGGGCGGCGTCGAGCTGCACGCCGTCACGAAGCGCTTCGGCGAGACCGTCGCCGTCGACGACCTGACCCTCTCGGTCGAGTCGGGAGAGTTCTTCTCCATGCTCGGCCCCTCGGGCTCGGGCAAGACCACCGTGCTGCGCCTCATCGCCGGCTTCGAGGAGGTCACGAGCGGCAGCATCGAGATCGCAGGCACCGACGTCACCCGGGCCGCCCCGTTCGACCGCACCGTCAACACGGTGTTCCAGGACTACGCGCTCTTCCCGCACATGACCATCGCCGACAACGTGGCCTACGGTCTCCGCGTGCGCAAGGTGAGCAAGGCCGAGCAGAAGGAGCGCGTCGCGGCTGCTCTCGAGCAGGTGCGCCTCAGCCACGTCGCCGACCGACTGCCGCACCAGCTCTCGGGCGGTCAGCGGCAGCGCATCGCCCTCGCCCGCGCGCTGATCCTGCAGCCGCGCGTGCTGCTGCTCGACGAGCCCCTCGGCGCCCTCGACAAGCAGCTCCGCGAGCAGATGCAGATCGAGCTCAAGCAGATCCAGCGCGAGGTCGGCATCACCTTCATCTTCGTCACCCACGACCAGGAAGAGGCGCTGACCCTCAGCGACCGCATCGCCGTGTTCAACAACGGCCGGGTCGAGCAGGTCGGCACCCCCCGCGAGGTCTACGAGTACCCGCAGACCGGCTTCGTCGCCGGGTTCTTGGGCATCTCGAACCTCATCGATGCCGGCCACGCCGAGCGCCTCACCGGGGTCGCGAAGGCCATCAGCGTGCGCCCCGAGCGGGTGCGCCTCATGGATGCCCGCACCGAGCCCGCCACCCACGAGACCTGCGTCGACGGCACGATTGTCGAGACCGTCTACACCGGCCCGACCACGCGCTACATCGTCGACACCGTCGACGGCCTGCGCGTCATCGCCGAGCGCCACAACGACCACGCGCCGAGCGATACGGCCCCCTACCACCGCGGCGACGCCGTGCGGGCGGTCTGGGTGACCGAGCACGCCGCCGTCGTCCCCTGAGCCCGGGCAGTACTGCCCAAGCCCCGCACCACCCTGCACCACCCCCAACACCAAGGAGAAACCATGAAGAACAAGCTGATGGCCATCTCGGCCACGGCGGCAGTGTCAGCGCTGATGCTCGCCGGCTGCGCGGCCCCGGCCGCCGAGGAGGGCTCGGGCGAGCTCGTCTTCGACGTGCCCGATGTGCCCATGCTCGAAGCGCTCGGTGAGCCCGAGGGCCAGGTCGACATCATCGCCTGGTCGGGCTTCGTCGAGCCGGCCTGGGCCGACACCTTCACCGAGGAGACCGGCTGCGTCGTGAACCGTCGCGTCGCCGGCACGAGCGACGAGATGGTGCAGCTCATGCGCACCGGCGACTACGACCTCGTCTCGGCCTCGGGTGACGCCAGCCTGCGTCTGATCGTCGGCGGCGACGTCGCCCCGATCAACCGCGACCTGATCCCGAACTTCGGCGACGACATCGTCCCCGGCATGCAGGGTCAGCTCTACGACACGATCAACGGCAAGGTCTACGGCGTTCCGATCGGCCGCGGCGCCAACATCCTGCAGTACAACAGCGAGGTCGTCACCGAGACCCCCACCAGCTGGGACATCGTGTGGGAGGCCGACAGCCCCTACGCCGGCCAGATCACCGCGTACGACGCCCCGATCTACATCGCCGACGCCGCGGTCTACCTGATGTACCACCAGCCGGAGCTGGGCATCAAGAACCCGTACGCGCTCGACGAGACGCAGCTGGCCGCCGCTGTCGACCTGCTCAAGCAGCAGAACGGCATCGTCGCCGAGTACTGGGCCGACCCTGTCGCGCAGATCACCTCGTTCGTCGGCGGCACGACCGTCGCGGGCACCTCGTGGGAGATCCTGCGCAAGCTGGCCGCAGACGACCGCATGCAGGGCACCCTGCCCCAGGAGGGCTCGACCGGCTGGTCGGACGCCTGGATGATCTCGAGCCAGTCGGACGCACCGAACTGCGCCTACCTCTGGATGGACTACACCAGCGCGGCTGAGGTCAACGGCGCCATCGCGATGAACTTCGGCATGGCCCCGGCCAACGCCGCGTTCTGCGAGCTCAACGACGAGGCCGCTGCTCACTGCGAGGAGTTCAACGCCCTCAACGAGGAGTACTTCGAGAACGTCTGGTACTGGACGACCCCGATCGAGCAGTGCCTCGACGGCCGCACCGAGGTGCGCTGCACCTCGTTCCAGGACTGGACGAACGCCTGGGCAACCGTCAAGGGCTAACCGCCTGACCGTGGAGGGGCGGGCACGCCCGCCCCTCCGCACTCCCCTTCTCCGCCCCGCCTGTCTTCACCCCGCCACTGCGAAGGACCACCGTGACCGTGACCGCGAGCCCCTCGGCTCCTGCCGCCGCGAAGAGCAAGCCGCTCTCCACGCTGCTGTACCGCTATCGCTGGGTGCGCCTGGTCGGCCTCCTGAGCCTCCCGCTCACCTGGCTGATCGGCCTCTACATCGTCTCGCTGGCGCTGCTGCTGGTGACGGCCTTCTGGTTCATCGACCCCTTCACCTCGAAGGTGATCCCGGGCTTCACGCTCGACAACTTCGTCCTCGTGTTCAGCGAGCCCGCCTACGTCACCACGGCTCTGCGCACCCTCGGTATCGCGCTCGCCGTCACCCTGCTGAGCGCCGCCTTCGCGATCCCGCTCGGCATCTTCATGGCCAAGCTGGCATCGCCCTGGCTGCGCGCCGTGCTCGCCGTCGCGATCACCCTGCCCCTCTGGGCGGGCTACCTCGTGAAGATCCTCGCCATGCGCATCACGTTCACCGAGGAGGGCTTCTTCAACTGGGTGATGGCCCCGTTCGGCATCACCGGGCCCGGCTTCAGCCTCTTCACCGTCGTGCTCACGCTCACCTACCTCTGGTTCCCGTACATGGCCCTGCCGGTGTACACCGCCATCCGGCAGATCCCCGTCAACCTGTTCGACGCCTCCGCCGACCTCGGCGCTCGGGGCGCGACGACGATCCGCACCGTCGTGCTGCCGCTGCTCTGGCCGGCGCTGCTCGCGGGCAGCGTGTTCACCTTCTCGCTGAGCCTCGGCGACTACATCGTCGCCCGCTTCGTCGGCGGTGCGAACGCGCAGATGATCGGCAGCATCATCGCCTCCAACATCAACCTGAACCCGCCCGTGGCGGCCGCGTTCTCGGTGATCCCGATCGCCTTCGTGGTCATCTATCTGGTCGTCACCCGCCGCACCGGCGCCCTCGAGAGGATGTGATGCGCTCATGCTGAGACTCACCCGCGGCACCACGGTCGCCTTCGGCATCGTCGTCGGAATCGTGCTGCTGTTCATGTACGCCCCGCTGTTCCTCGTCATCATCAACTCGTTCAACGTCGCTCCGATCGCCAACTGGCCGATCAGCGGGTTCACGTTCGACTGGTGGGTGCGCGCCTTCCAGAACGAGGCGCTCTGGGCCGCCGTGCAGAACTCGGTCATCGTCGCCACCGGCGCCATGATCATCGCCCTCGTGCTCGGCACCCTGGCCGCCTTCGCCCTCCAGCGCTTCGAGTTCTTCGGCAAGCACACCGTCAACCTGCTGATCGTGCTGCCGATCGCCCTGCCGGGCGTCGTCACCGGTGTCGCCTTCAGCAACTCGTTCAACAACGTGCTCGAGCCGGCCGGCATCCAGGTGGGCTACTTCGGCATGATCATCGCCCACGCGACCTTCTGCATCGTCATGGTGTTCAACAACGTGTTCGCGCGCCTGCGCCGGATGAACCCGAGCATGCAGGAGGCCTCGATGGACCTCGGCGCGAGCCTGTGGCAGACCTTCCGGCTCGTCACCTTCCCGCAGTTCCGCACGGCGTTCGTCGCCGGTGGTCTACTGGCCTTCGCGCTGAGCTTCGACGAGATCGTCGTCACGATCTTCACGGCCCCCGCCGGCGTCGACACGCTGCCGCTGTGGATGTTCAACCAGATGGCCCGCCCCAACGAGGCCACCCAGGTCAACGTCATCGCGACCGTGCTCATCCTTCTCTCGTTCATCCCGGTCTACATCTCCCAGCGCCTCACCCGCGCTGAGGAGGAGGAGCGCTAGGGGTAGCCCTCCTCCCCGGCGCGGCGGATCCCTCCGCCCGCGCCGCCCCGCGCGGGTGCATCCTTCGGGTGGGTGCGCCCGCGCGCGTGGCGATCGGTAGGCTCGGGGCACGCCCGGGCAGTGCCGCACGGGCGGCGTGAGAGGAGCATCCGATGGCCTGGCGAATGCCCGCCGAGACCGACCCGCACGAGCGCATCTGGATGGCGTTCCCGCGCGAGGGCGAGGTGATGGGCGACTCGTCCGCCGCCCGCGAGTCGACGTACGCCGCCTGGACCGCCGTCGCCCACGCGATTCTTCCTTTCGAGCCCGTGACGATGGTCGTCGACCCGACCGAGCGCGAGCGCGCCCGCCGCATGCTGAGCGCCGAGATCGAGATCATCGAGGCGCCGCTCAACGACTTCTGGATGCGCGACTTCGGCCCCACCTTCGTGATCGACGACGTCACGGGCGAGCTGGGCGGTGTCGACTGGATCTTCAACGCCTGGGGCCAGGGCGCCGACTGCGCGGATGACGCGCTCATCGCTGCGCGCATCCTCGACGAGCTGGGGGTGACGCGCGTGCCGAGCCTGCTCGTCAACGAGGGCGGCGGCATCCACGTCGACGGCGAAGGCACCGTGCTCGTCACGGAGACCGTGCAGCTCGACCCCGACCGCAACCCGTGGGCGACGAAAGAGCGGGTCGAGGCCGAGCTGACCCGCACCATCGGCACGACCACCGCCATCTGGCTGCCGCGCGGCCTCACCCGCGACTACGACGAGCTCGGCACCCGCGGGCACGTCGACATCGTCGCCACCTTCGCGAGCCCGGGCCGCGTGCTCGTGCACGCGCAGCACGACCCCGAGCATCCCGATCACGCGGTCATGCCCGCCATCTACGACGCCCTGCGTGACGCGACCGACGCGCGGGGCCGCCGCCTCGAGCTCATCGAGCTGCCCGCCCCCGCGCAGCTGCGCGACGAGGAGGGCTTCGTCGACTACAGCTACGTCAACCACCTCGTCGTCAACGGCGGCGTGATCGCCTGCGGTTTCGACGACGCGGTGGCGGATGCCCGCGCCCGCGAGGCGCTCGCCGAGGCGTACGGCCGCGAGGTCGTGACGGTCGACGCCCGCGAGATCTTCGCGCGCGGCGGCGGCATCCACTGCATCACGCAGCAGCAGCCTGCGGTGCCCGCGTCGAGCGGCACGCTCGCGGAGGGCGGCGCGTGAGTCGCATCCCGCTGGTCGAGACGAGCATCGCCGAGCTCGCCACCGCGCTCGCCGA
>JAIWOM010000099.1 GCA_020216895.1 Microcella sp. | reverse complement strand
TGCTCGGGCGGCAGGGTCGACGACGGGAGCCCGGCGGCGGGCAGGCCGCCGGCGCGAGGCGCGCGGCCGGGACGTTTCGAGGGGCGCTTCTTGGGCATCCCGAACAGCCTACGCGGGGGCGGTCGACGCTAGTTGAGGATGAACGGGCGGTCGCCGTCGCTCTCGAACTCGCCGACGCTCACGCTGAGGCGGTAGGTCGCGCCGCCGGCGATGACAGGGGGCCGCGACGCGTCGCAGTCGTTCGGCGACGAGCGGGTGCGGCTCCACGGAAACGGCGTGCTCGACACCTCCTCCCCCGGCTGCAGGATGCGCTCGGCCGCGACCGGATCCTGCTGGCAGTCGGTCGAGGCCCAGATGCGGTCGCTGCCCGAGGTGATGACGTACGACTGCACGTCGGTGCCGACCTGCATGGTGCACGGCGCGGCGCCGGTGTTGGTGATCGTGAGCGACAGCTGCGGCTGCTGGTCGGGGCCGTAGGAGTCGGAGTCGGTGACCGGCGCGACCTCGATCTGGTCGGCGGTGCAGGCGGTCACCTCGCCGAGGGCGCCGCCCGGCTCGGTGCCGGGAGCGGCGCTCTCGGTCGTCGTCGGCTCGGGGGTCGGCTGCTCAGCGGGCTCGCCCGAACCGGGGCGCACGATGATGAGCACGATGATGACGATCACGGCGAGGGCGCCCAGGCCCACGACGAGGCGGCGGCGCCAGTAGACCTCCGGCGGCAGCGGTCCGACAGGGTTGCGGATCGTCGACATGCGGCCAGGGTAGGCCCGGCGCGGGGCGGGGGCCGGATGCTCGCCCGGCGTGTGGCCGCCTTCGCAGGGCTCGCATAGACGAGCCGAGGGGTTCGCCGTCGGCCGGGCGTCGCTCGGCGCGCAGCTGAGCCGGCCGGCTACAGCGTCTTGAGCATGCGCGTGTTGCCGAGGGTGTTCGGCTTGACGCGCGAGAGGTCCAGGAACTCGGCGATGCCCTCGTCGGGCGAGCGGACGAGCTCGGCGTAGACCTCGGGGTCGACGAGCAGCCGCTCGTCGGTCGGGGCGAAGCCGTGCCGCGAGAAGAACTCGACCTCGAAGGTCAGGCAGAAGAGCCTCTTCAGACCCAGCTGCAGCGCCTCGGCCTCGAGGCTCTCGAGCAGCGCGTGGCCGACGCCCTTGCCGCGCCAGTCGTCGCGCGCGGCGAGGGTGCGCACCTCCCCCAGGTCCTCCCAGATCACGTGCAGGGCACCGCAGCCGATGACCTCGCCGGTCGTGTCGTCGACGGCCACGCGGAACTCCTGCAGCGACTCGAAGAACACGACGAGCTCCTTGCCGAGCAGGATGCGCTGCTGCACAAGCGGCTCGACCAGCCGCTTGATCGCCCGCACGTCGGTCGTGCGCGCCGGGCGCACGTGGAAGCTCCTGCTGGTCACCCCGCCAGCCTACGGCCGCGCCGCCCCTGCCAAATGACGGAGTCCGGGCCCCCAACCCACCCCCTGAGGGGCGAGGGGACCCAGACTCCGTCATTTGGCCAGGCGGGCATCCGGTGAGGGATGCTGGCCGGCGCTAGTCGAGCGGCGGCAGCTCGGGGGCGTCGTCGACCGATGCGCCCGCGGGCCCGGCCTCGACGGCCGCGAGCTCGCGCTTGGTCGTGGCGAAGGTGAACGCCCCGTCGACGAAGTCGACCGCGATATGGTCGCCCGCGTCGAGGTCGCCGTGCAGGATCCGCTCGCTGAGGGCGTCCTCGATCTCGTGCTGCACCGCGCGACGCAGCGGTCGGGCTCCAAGGGTCGGGTCCCAGCCCACCTTGATGAGCTGCTCCTTCGCGGCCTGCGAGACCTCGATCGTCATGTCGCGGTCGAGCAGGCGCTCGCGCAGGCGCTTCACGAACAGGTCGACGATCTGCAGCAGCTCGTCCTGCGTGAGCTGCGGGAACACGATGGTCTCATCGACGCGGTTGAGGAACTCGGGCTTGAAGTGCTTCTTCAGCTCCTCGACGACCTTGGCGCGCATCGCCTGGTAGGTCGCGGCCTGGTTGCCCTCGATCGTGAAGCCGACGGGGCCGCCGGTGATGTCCTTCGTGCCGAGGTTGGTCGTCATGATGATGACCGTGTTCTTGAAGTCGACGACGCGGCCCTGACCGTCGGTCAGACGACCCTCCTCGAGCACCTGCAGCAGCGAGTTGAAGATGTCGGGGTGCGCCTTCTCGATCTCGTCGAAGAGCACCACCGAGAACGGCTTGCGCCGCACCTTCTCGGTCAGCTGGCCGCCCTCCTCGAAGCCGACGAAGCCGGGAGGGGCACCGAACAGGCGCGAGACGGTGTGCTTCTCGCCGTACTCCGACATGTCGAGGGCGATGAGCGCGCCCTCGTCGTCGAACAGGAACTCGGCGAGCGCCTTGGCCAGCTCGGTCTTACCGACACCGGTGGGGCCGGCGAAGATGAACGAGCCGGAGGGGCGCTTCGGGTCCTTGAGGCCGGCGCGCGTGCGGCGGATCGTCTTGGCGAGCACCGAGATCGCCTCCTCCTGGCCGATGACCCGCTGGTGCAGGGCCTTCTCCATGAAGATGAGGCGGCTCGACTCCTCCTCCGTCAGCTTGAAGACGGGGATGCCGGTGGCCTGGGCGAGCACCTCGGCGATGACGCCCTCGTCGACGACGCCGCTCGCGGCGACCTCGCCCGCGCGCCACTGCTTCTCGAGACGCAGCCGCTCGCCGAGCAGCTTCTTCTCGTCGTCGCGCAGCGCGGCGGCCTTCTCGAAGTCCTGGTTCTCGATGGCGAGTTCCTTGTCGGCGCGCACGGCGGCGATCTTCTCGTCGAACTCGCGCAGCTCGGGCGGCGACGACAGGATCGACAGGCGCAGGCGGGCGCCGGCCTCGTCGATCAGGTCGATGGCCTTGTCGGGCAGGAAGCGGTCCTGCACGTAGCGGTCGGCGAGGTTCACAGCGGCGACGATCGCGCCGTCGGTGATCGACACCTTGTGGAAGGCCTCGTACTTGTCGCGCAGCCCCTTGAGGATGTTGATCGCGTGCGGCAGCGCCGGCTCGTTGACCATGACCGGCTGGAAGCGGCGCTCGAGCGCAGCATCCTTCTCGAAGTGCTTGCGGTACTCGTCGAGCGTGGTCGCTCCGATGGTCTGCAGCTCGCCGCGGGCCAGCAGCGGCTTCAGGATGCTCGCCGCATCGATCGCGCCCTCGGCGGCGCCCGCACCCACGAGGGTGTGGATCTCGTCGATGAAGACGATGATGTCGCCGCGGGTGCGGATCTCCTTCGTGACCTTCTTCAGGCGCTCCTCGAAGTCACCGCGGTAGCGGCTGCCGGCGATGAGCGAGCCGAGGTCGAGCGAGTACAGCTGCTTGTCTTTCAGCGTCTCGGGCACCTCGCCCTTGACGATGGCCTGGGCGAGGCCCTCGACGACGGCGGTCTTGCCGACGCCGGGCTCGCCGATCAGCACGGGGTTGTTCTTCGAGCGGCGCGAGAGGATCTGCATGACCCGCTCGGCCTCCTTCTCGCGGCCGATGACCGGGTCGAGCTTGCCCTCGCGCGCGGCCGCCGTGAGGTTGCGGCCGAACTGGTCGAGCACCTGCGAGCCCTTGTCGGGGCTGGGGCTGTCGCCACCGACGGCGACGGCCTCCTTGCCCTGGTAGCCCGACAGCAGCTGGATGACCTGCTGGCGCACCCGGTTGAGGTCGGCGCCGAGCTTGACGAGCACCTGGGCGGCGACGCCCTCGCCCTCGCGGATCAGGCCGAGCAGGATGTGCTCGGTGCCGATGTAGTTGTGGCCGAGCTGCAGGGCCTCGCGCAGCGACAGCTCGAGCACCTTCTTGGCGCGCGGCGTGAACGGGATGTGCCCGGTCGGCTGCTGCTGGCCCTGGCCGATGATGTCCTGCACCTGCTCGCGCACGGCGTCGAGCGAGATGTTGAGCGACTCGAGCGCCTTCGCGGCGACGCCCTCGCCCTCGTGGATCAGGCCGAGGAGGATGTGCTCGGTCCCGATGTAGTTGTGGTTGAGCATCTTGGCTTCTTCTTGCGCCAGCACGACCACACGTCGGGCCCGGTCGGTGAACCGTTCGAACATCTCGCACTCTCCTCACGCGACGCCGTCGACAGGATGCGGAGCCGCTGTATCGAGGGTAACCAGGGCACCCCCGCCGAACTGCCCGTGTTCGCCGTAGGCGTGAGGGTTTGTGGCGACGGGTTGCGGGGCCCCGGGCATCCCGCTACCGTAACGTTTATCGATATTAACGATGAACGATATGGAGTTCTGATGCCTCTCGACCCCCAGACCGACCCGGGCTCGCGGCACGTGCCGTCGCGCGCCGACCGCATCGGCATCGCGATGTTCATCGGCGCGGGCGCTGTGATCGCCGCCGCGAGCGTCGTCGCCGCCGTCATGCGGATCGTCGAGGTGCTCGGCAGCCGCACCGTGGCCGTGCTCGGCGAGTTCTCGGGCACGCCGGCACTGGCACCGATCGGTCCCGGCGGCGCGACGGTCGACGTGCTGCTCGACCGCGCCGTGCTCACCACGGACGAGCTGCCGGTCGCCTCGCTCGTAGCGATCATCCTGCAGCAGACCATCGTGGCGACGAGCATCGTGGTCGGGGTGACGTGCCTGGTGCTGCTCAGCATCTCGATCTTGCGCGGGGTGATCTTCACCCGGCGCACCTCGCGGCTGGTCCTCATCGCGAGCATCGCTGCCCTGGTCGGCGTCGCGGCCGATCCGATCTTCGGCAACATGGCGGCGAACGGCGCCTTCGCGGCGATCTCCGACGGCGAGTTCAACAACGTGATCATGACGCTCGACGCGTTCCCGTACGTGCTGGGCGCGTTCGTCGTGGCGATCGTCGGCACCGTGTTCAGCGTCGGCGAGCGGCTGCAGCGCGACACCGCAGGGCTGGTCTGATGAGCCCGGCGGTGTCGGAGGACGAGGAGACGGGCATCCACTGCCGGCTCGACGAGCTGCTCGAGCAGCGCGGCATGACGCTGACCCGGCTGAGCGAGCTCGTCGGCGTGAGCGTCGTCAACCTCTCGGTGCTGAAGAACGACCGCGCGCGGGCGATCCGGTTCTCGACGCTGCGGGCGATCTGTGCGGCGCTCGAGTGCGAGATCGGCGACCTGCTCGTGCTCGACCCCGCCGAGTAGCGGCGGGTAGCGCGGGCGCCGAGCACGAACGTCTGCAGAACGGGCTGCAGCCGCGCGTTTGGGGGCGCGGCGGCGAATCTGCAGACGTTCGCGCACGGCGCCCACCGACGTAGCCGACGTAGGGTGGCGGCATGAGCAACCTCGAGGCCGACCCCGCCGAACTCGTCTGCGAGGAGGGGCCTGCGGCGGGCATCCAGGTGCTCGAACCGCGCGAGGTGCCGCTCGGCGGGCCGCGCGCGATGACCGTGCGCCGCACGCTGCCGCAGCGGGCGCGCAGCCTCATCGGCGCCTGGTGCTTCGTCGACCACTACGGCCCCGACGACGTGGCCGAGTCGGGCGGCATGCTCGTGCCGCCGCACCCGCACACGGGCCTGCAGACCGTGACGTGGCTGTTCGAGGGCGAGGTCGAGCACCGCGACTCGACCGGTGCGCACCAGCTCGTGCGGCCCGGCGAGGTGAACCTGATGACGGCCGGCCGCGGCATCCAGCACTCCGAGGTCTCGACGCCGCCGACCCGACGCCTGCACGGCGCTCAGCTGTGGGTCGCCTTGCCCGACCGCGACCGGCACGTCACGCCGTTCTTCGAGCACGCGGCGATCGCCCCCGTCTCGGTGGGCACGGCAACCCTGCGGGTCTTCGCCGGACGACTGGCGACGGATGCGGAAGGTAGTGGCCCGGTGACCGTCTACACCCGACTGCTCGGCGCGCAGCTCGACCTGCCCGCCGGGGCGACCCTCGACCTGCCCGTCGACCCCGCCTTCGAGCACGGCCTGCTGGTGGATGCGGGGCCCGCGCACCTCGAGGGCACCGCGCTGCCCGCCGCCCACCTCGGCTACGCGCCCGCGGGTCGCTC